>CALBTS010000231.1 GCA_937968035.1 uncultured Methanomethylovorans sp. | reverse complement strand
TGAAAGTAATAGTAAGTGGAGAATTACCACTTAATGGAATTGCTGTGAAATCTGCCTGTAGTGATGTTAAAGAAGACGAAACTACAACAAAATCAGGTTTTATTTGAGTACTATTGCCGGCAGTATTAGCTACTAACAATTTAACAGTATATGAACCTGGATTTGTATAGACATGTACTGGATGCTGTTCGTCAGATGTCTGTCCGTCACCAAAGTCCCATAACCATGAAGTGATGTTACCTGTAGATGTATCGGTGAAAGTAATAGTAAGTGGAGAATTACCACTTAATGGAATTGCTGTGAAATCTGCTTGCGGTGGTGCTTCAGCTTGGTTAGGTCCAGTTGTTTCAACATAGTCTATAGTTCCATCATTACCCAAATCTGTTGATACTTCAATTTCAGTATTTTCTAGATCATTCCAGTCATTTGGAGTCAAATATACTGTTGAGTCACTATCCACGCTCATAACAATCGGAACAGTGAAATTACTTGAGTCCACACCAATTTGTTCCATGAAAACTGTATATGTTCTACCATCGCCGATGTTTTGTATCCCAACTGTATCAAGTGTTTCAGAAATGGATACTTTTATACTGTTTCCTTCATAAACATCTAATCCATTGACATGGACAGTACGTGCCATATCATCTGTTTCTCTGTCAAGAAGAATATTAATGAAGGATTTATCCCCACTTGAAACAAACTCGATGCTGGAAGCGTCAGCACTTGTCTTCAATTCATCTTGGGAACCATCCATTACTTCTGTTTCGACTACTACAAGACCATTAGGTTTCATTATGGATACTGATGCAGTTCCATCCTCTACACCGATTATTTGTTGTTTCAGGTCTAAATCTCCCGTATAATAGGTCTCTGGGAAATCCCCCTCGTCACCTGTTATTTCAACTTTATATGCTCCTTGGATACCATCAACAAATTCTCCATTATAATATCCAAGAACATTGCCAGAATTATCAGTATAGAGCAAATGTCCAGTCTGAGATGTAATAAATTCATAGTTTCTCATTTGGGGCTCCTGTTGAATAGCATTGAGACTAACAGCAGAAACTGAATCAAAAGCATTTCCTTGATTCCAAAATGGAGTAGCGTCTCGGACCTCCCAAGTCGATAAATTGAATACAAATTCCCATTCAAATGCATTACCTATTGCATTATCATAAACAAAAACTGATGCCGTTGAATGATCCGGTGCTTCCACAATTCTGGTTGGTGTGACAGTATGACCCTGATTGACCCTATTGACAAAATACTCATATTTATGCCACCAGATGTCCAATACCATAGGGTCATCCTCCCAGTTTCCAGAAGCCATGCGCTGTTTCATTTCATTATATACTACTTCTGCATTGTTGTATGTGTTACGTTCATTTTGACATGCTTCATCCATTTGTCGAGGCTGGTAATATTCAATCCAATCTTGATTCGTATTCACAAAATCAGGGAATATGTTCCACTGTGGTAAATCATCTAGCCACCTGCCTGTATCTGATCCGTTCAGATCATTCTGATATAGATACAAACTACTTGCAGCCATTCCAAAGCACCTTCCTCCCTTTCCGCTATGAGTGTATGATTCTTTGAAGAACGTTTTTGCTCTTTCCGACCTCTGACCAGCAATTTCGACTTCATCTTCTCCATACAAATTTCTGAATTGGTCCCAAGAAAAGCCGTCTCTGCCTGTGTTTGAAAAATTGTACCCATGCGAATCGAGTCTAAAACCAGTATCATAATCCAAACTAATTCTTGGGACATTGACTCCACGCGATACACTTTGATCACTCATACCGTCTGCTGAAGCAGTGACTGTATATGTAAGCAACTGGCTTTCTGCTTGTTCTGAAGCCCTGACAAACCAAGCTACGGACCCTCCATCAGAATCGACAGTTATAGTTTGTGTTTCATAAGAGCCAAGTATAAGTTCAAGACCTTCGGGAAGGTCAATGTCAAGTTGTACATCGATTGCATTAGTCAAGTCGTGTTCAATATAAGCATTAATTATGAAAGGATTAGGAGAATACTGACCATCGATAACTTCAAGCTGAATTGGACTCGTGACTGAAAGGCTGATATCACCAAACGATTGGCTCAGGTCACTTAGACCATAATATGTGACATATTCTATTGTTTCATTCGGCTCTAAACTAACTTCATTCCAATAAAGACCAACTGAACTATCTGGACTTGTAGATGTTCCAAATCTTTTTCCGGGAGTAATTACATAATCCCAGACAGTACCCTTAAAAGAAGGCCATGAAGCAAATACTATACGGTCAGGTTCTGTCGCACCCGAACCTTTGAGAGTACCTTGGGAAATAACGGTTGGATTTTCTAAATAATCAAAGGATTGCCAAAAGTCAGGTATTTCATCACGAGATTTTAAGAATTCACATTCTGTAGTGATTGGATCACTTCCAGGAACTTGAAATGGCGCTCCATCGTTTAGCCCAAGCATGGTATCTAACAAAATTCTTAATCCAACAGCATGACTATTATTCGGATCAAGATTCGTGAGTTGATATCTGATCTGCATTACGTCAGCACGCCCGGTTGATGGATTCGAAACTAAGCCACAAACTTGTGTTACCTGGATATCATTACGTTCCCAGACTCCTTTAACATAAGTACCATAAGCAGTTGGAATTTCTGAAAATGATCCACCTTCACCGTAAACATAGTTATTTCCATCAATCCTGACTGATGTAAAAGATGTTCTTGGCCCAGGATGTCCATAGAGAAGGATTTTGTTATCATCATTTAGATTTGCTGGGTCCCCTAATTTATTACCTAAAGTGAATCTACCATTATCTTCTTTCACTGAAATTTCTAAATAGTCGTTTGAAACATTTACGGTTCCAGGATAAGCGGCAGTTATTGCATTACTAGTACTTTCATCAACTTGTAGATCCATTGTATTTAGATATGCATTCTGCTTTGATTGAATTTCTTCGGCTCTTAATGTTGAATTATATGTGCTACACGAAACGATTGTTGAAGTAAATATTAGTATACCAAATATTATTCCAACATATAGCAATCCATTTAAGTTACGTGTCATTATGTACTCACCCATCTATTTTTATACACATAGTTCGATTTTTTGTTGAGAAGGCAATGCTCTTCTCAGTATGGAAGTATAATCTTCTAATGATGATCTAAGGAAATAGTCGTGACCAAGTTAAATATAAACTTATTGAAATGAATTAACAAGTCAATACTATATTTTAGATGTAAGGGTTATATTAATACAACCTAGATACAAAAAATAGTGCTTTAAATCTGATTTATTAAAGTTAACTATAAATTAAATTTAGTATTGAGCGTCGTGGTTTCAGACAATTATTTATAGTAAACAGTAATAAAAATTTTATTTTAAAATAGATTTTGTATGATATCCTGTCAATATTCAGATCTTAAATCTTTTTGCGTATTGCTTAAAATTTCCCTGCATATCTATACAGGGGATTACAAAATCTAATTTTAATCTCTCTTCAAATAACTGTATCCGACTGCCACAATTCCTATCAGAATGAACGCTTTAAAGAATGTCCATACATTTATAGGATCTTCTGGTATTCTAGGACCAGGTACTTCTGTAGGGTCTTTTGGTGGAAAGGTAGGTGTATAAAAATCTGTCTTTTCAGCGGTGATTGCAAATGGTCCAAAGGCTGTTGTCTGAGCTTCGAAAATTACATAGTCCGCTGTGGTGCTATCCAAGGTAGTTGGTAGTACCTCCCACGTATCTTTACTGTAGACCTGCAATCTTACGTCCTCCGGGCTTACGTCCCTTGTCTGGAGCCAAGAGTAATCAACTTTGAACTTTATATTAGCATCCTGGATGTTAGATGTAGTGGCAAAGCCCGCTTTACCTAGCCAGATATTGATGTATTTGTACACGAAATCAGTCGGATTCCTGGTAACCAGTTTTGACCTATCGTTGAGTACTTCTACAGAGGATGTAATTTCACCCGAGTTCTTGAGTGAATAGAAGCTGACTGACCGGATGGGATTTCCTTCCTTTGTGAATTCATATAATACAGTCGAATCATCTCTAAGGTATTGTTTATCCAAATCCCTCACAGCCACATTTGAAGTGTCTTCAACAGAGTCGGGAATGCCGCCGCCAGAACTCTTTTTAGTGGTAGTGGGATCTCCTCCTACACTGGATAATGTTTTAAGGTAAACATTTACTGCATTGCCTTTGAGTCCATTGCTATTGTAAGGGACCAGTTTATAATTATAAGAAGTGCCACTATCAAGGCCACTGTCAACATAAGATGTTGATCCACTTACATCTCCAATGAATACAGTATCCCTGAATATTTCCACTCTGGTAGTATCGCTGGAAGCTTTCCAGACAAGTGTAATTGAACTGGTAGAAGCATCCTCCCCTTTAACATTGGTAATCTCAGGAAGTGTAGTTGAAGTAGTTGCCTCATCGTTAACTATGTCTGAATTAATGTTGCCGGTAGTATCTACGGTCTGGAGAGCTATAGTATGCGTGGAACCTTCGGTCAGGCCGGTCAATTCATAATAGTTATTAGAAGTAGTAGTGGCAAATGCACCATCAATATACACCATAACATGGCTGAAGTCAGCATCTGAAGGGTTTGTCCATGTCCACCTGATCCAGGTGGAACCGGATTCACCCAGTTTAAGTTTTGTTACTGATGCTGGTGGTGTTAGGTCTACACTTGAAAGCACGTCAATAGAATTGGATTCAACGTACCATCCCTGTTGGTCCGTATATGCAGAAGAAGATGGAGTACGTATATCATCACCACTTCCATCTTTTAATGTAGCTCTTACGTAGAATTCTATCTTCGAAGATCCAGCATTTGGTTTGACCTTTATGGTCAGCCTTTCGGTTTGATCACTTTCCCAGTTGGATTCATAAAGCCCTGCAACCGGATTAATAGAAGTCATTGAACCCTTTTTACCATGTACTGTACTTCCTATCGGGAACAGTTTATTGTATTCGTTACCTGTGCCGGAAACATCTGTAACTTCTTCATTGTCGGGAAAGGATACTACAATATAACCTTCATTAGAAGGTCCACCCTCGTTTATCACTGATACTGTTATTGTAGCAGTATTCCCGTCATAAACTGCTTCAGAGTCAACGTTGTCGATCACCGGAGAAGGTGCTTCTGTTACTTCCTCAATAACATCTATTGAATGTTCATCAACATACCATCCTTCCTGATCCATATCTCCTGAAGAAGCTGGCACACGCACGACACTCCCACTACTATCCCTCAAAGCAGCTCTTACATAGAACTGTAATTTTGAAGAACCTAGATTTGGTTTCACCCTTATGGTTAAACTTTCAGTTTGATCGGTTTCCCAATTTGAATCAGAAAGTCCTGCAACCGGATCTACAGATGTTATTGTACCTTTTTGACTATGAAGTGAACTTCCTAATGGAAAAAATTTGTTGTATACGTTGCCAGTTCCAGATACTTCTATAACATCTTCATTGTTAGGAAAAGATACTGAAATATAACCCTCGTTAGATGGACCACCATTGTTTGTCACTGATACTACTATTGTAGCAGTTTCACCTTCATATACTCCGCTAGCTGGTTCAACGACAACACTGCTTATTTCAGGTAAAGGTGGTGTAGTTCCCTGTAATTCTTCCCCGTTAAGGACAACAGAATCAGCTGAACCTATCCAGATCGGAAGAGCACACGTCTGAACTCCAGTCACCGAATACGATCT
>CALBTS010000230.1 GCA_937968035.1 uncultured Methanomethylovorans sp. | reverse complement strand
GTTACGGCAATAACAATAACTATGCCAAGACCCACCATGCGGGCAGAGTGCTTGATCAGACTTTGTTTTGCAAGTTTCCCGGAATACATCCCAAGGATGGAAAGCACAGCAATGCTCAGGATAATGGATATTGTCAGCATGTGCTCTTCCAGTACTACAAATGGCAGAATAGGAACCATTGAACCCAGAAAACTGGCACCTCCGTGGAAAATGGAATCGCTCCATATCTTCTGTTTTGTCTGCTTTTCAATAGTTGTACATGCCAGACTTCGAAGCAGGGGCTTTTCAAGCTCTGCAAGTTTTGCGTATTCAACAGCACTTTCTGCAAGGTATGATCCCACACCATTGGTAAGAGCAAGAGCCACAGCCCCTCCAAATGCAGCATTGATTATTATAGAAGGGTCATTAACAACGTGAGAGGTTCCTATAACTACACCCAGTACCGCCAGTATCCCATCGATACTGCCCAGTATGATATATCTTCCATGTTCGATCTTAAGTTTCATTACTATCAGGTTCTGGTCAATATTACAATAAACATTATCCTGAGCTGCCTTTTAATATAAAGAACTTTTTAACCACATGTCACTTCTCCAGACAACAGGCTTATTTCGGATGTAGCCGATTATAGGACAGCTTTAAGCAGGAAATAATAATGAAAGTCGATCCACAATGCTCATACTGTCTGCTTTCAAGGGTCCACTATGAATCAGAACTATCCACTGATGATGAAATACTTATAGACAGGATCATGCAGGAATGTATCCAGGTACTTAATGATACATATGCCCCAGGCGTCCCGGCAGCATCAGTATCCACTTCGATACATAGGAAGGCTTATGAGCTGCTCAATGACAACGATCCTTACAGAGACATGAAAGAAGTCTGCAACAGGACCGCTGAAAAAGTCTTTCCCGTTGCAAGGTCCATGGTCTATGATGGTGATCCTTCGGACAATGAACTGTTCAGACGAGCGGTACTTGCAGCTGTGATCGGTAACTTCTTTGATTTCGGGGTAATGGGACTTGAAGTTCCCATCAGCTTGTTCGACGAGACCTTCAGGCAGCATTTTGCCAGAGGACTGGATATAGATGATACTCCCAAGATGCTTGATAGGCTGGATAATGTAGTATATGTAGCAGACAATTGCGGCGAGATACTGCTTGATACTCTTGTCTTTGACATAATAAAAAAACTGGGGGGACATGTAACTCTTGTGGTGAGGGGGAAGCCTATACTTACTGACGTTACAATGAAAGATGTAATAGAGCTGGAGATCGATGGAAAGGTCGACAGGGTCCTGACCACAGGTTCCGGCTCAATAGGAGTGGACATGGAGCAAGCTCCGCAAGAGCTTCTCAATGCTTTCAGGGATGCATCTTTAATAATCAGCAAAGGTATGGCGAACTATGAAACCCTTACAGAGCATGAAATGGGACCTATCGCATATCTGCTTAAGGCCAAGTGCAAACCTGTGGCCAGGCACATAGGAGTAGGTGTAGGCCATTCTGTGGCGCGACTATTTGAACAATGATCAGGTGAACATTATGTGTGAATTGGACGCAATACTTTTAGAAGATAATACCAGACAGCTGGTGATGGGGTCCGTTACAAAGGTAATGGTTGATGGGGATTCCATAGAACTTATAGGCATACTCGGGGACAGAACAAACTTAAAGGGCGCTATCAAACTAATAGACTTCTCAAAAGGGGAAATAGTTATACTCAGCAAATAACTATTATTAACTTAATACATATAATCACATAATTATCAAATGCTTCATTCAATATAAATTTGAAGGAACGGCTTCCAGAAGCATTATGTACTTGCAATAGAGGAGAGAAGAGGTATTATCAATGTCAAAAGTAAAAGTTGCTATAAATGGCTATGGAACAATAGGTAAACGTGTTGCAGATGCTGTGCAGATGCAGAAGGACATGGAAATAGTTGGCATCTCCAAGACCAAGCCCAACTTCGAAGCTTTCGTGGCCCTGGATAAGGGTTATCCTGTGTACGCACCTGCCGACAAGTTAAAAGGTATGGAAAAAGGCGGTATACAGGCCTCCGGGACCATAGAGGACATGATACAGGCCGCAGACATAGTTGTTGACTGCACTCCCGGTGGATTGGGCGAGGAGAACAAGGCACTTTACACAAAGGCAGGTGTCAAGGCCATCTGGCAGGGAGGAGAGGAGCACGAGCTTGCAGGATGCTCTTTCAATGCCGTTGCCAATTATGAGGAAGCCCTGGGTCGAGATTTCGTAAGGGTTGTTTCCTGCAATACCACAGGACTGTGCAGGGTTATCTATCCGCTTGACCAGGAATTCGGAATAAAGAAGGTACGTGTGACACTTATGCGCAGAGCTGCTGACCCCAACGATGTCAAGAAGGGACCGATAAACGCCATTGTCCCAAACCCTATCAAATTGCCCTCACACCATGGGCCTGATGTGAAATCCGTCATTCCCCACATCAATATCACTTCTACGGCTGTGGTGCTTTCCACAACCCTTATGCACCTGCACAGTCTGAACATCGAAATGGACAAGCAGTGCTCTGCAGATGAAGTGGCAGACCTTCTGGATGCCCAGTCCCGTATAAGGTTCGTTGGTCAGGGGATCACCTCCACTGCTGAGATCATGGAGCTTGGAAAAGACCTCGGCCGCCCACGCGGTGATATGTGGGAGAACTGCATATGGGACCAGTCCATCACAGTGGACGAAGGAGAACTATACTTCTTCCAGGCCATCCATCAGGAATCAGATGTGATCCCGGAGAACGTGGATGCTATCCGGGCAATGATGGAACTTGAGAGCAATGGTGCAAGGTCCATAGAGAAGACGAACAAGGCAATGGGTATCTGAGACCCATTCTTTTATGAAGGTAGATAGAGAGCTGTTGGAACTCTGCGAAAGGGTTTCTGCAGCCTCATACAAAGCCATAAAGGACCTTGTAGGGACGCCCGAAGCATATACTACCCTGTACATTGGTGCCGATGGCACTCCCACAAAACTCATTGATGACGCATCTGAAAGCGCGATCATTCTGGAGCTGGAAAAAGAGGGTCGCCCCATACGTATAATTAGTGAAGAATGTGGAGAAAGAATTATAGGATGTAGCCCCGAAATTGCTCTGATCATGGACCCTCTGGACGGAACCCATAATGCTGCAATGGGAA
>CALBTS010000229.1 GCA_937968035.1 uncultured Methanomethylovorans sp. | reverse complement strand
TGATAGCCATTGAAGGACTGTTCTTCATTGAACTCATAATACTACCCCAAATGCCTGTAGCCACTCCCTTTGCCGCTTTCCTGGCAGTTGTACGGAACATATCTTTGAATATCTCATCAGTATCTTTGTTAATATTACTGCCAGTGTATCCGGAATGGCGTTGGGCAAATTCCAGTCCCGGGCATGCATGCTGTTCCGGCAACCTGTGAGCTGCACAGAAGTCCTTTCCGCAATACCTGCACCTGAAAGGTAAAAGTTCTCTTTTACCACATATCCAGCAACTGTCATCTGAATCCTTCGCCAAATTATCCTCTATTTACCTAGAGACACATAAAATAAAACTGTTTCTGAGAGAACTATGCTACTGATTGTCAAGAATAATCGTGATATTTGCGGAAACTTTATATGATACTATTACCAATATAAGTTCCAGTCCACTGCAATTTGCTTCTTTTTTGTAATAACGTTTTATTAGATTATATTATGCGCAAATATATCACAATCAATCGTGATAAATAGGGGAATGTTTTTATAGGCGCTTGTGCATATTAGGATGCAACTAAATACTAGTATAAAAGTATTACGCATTGTATTTTTTGTAACATTTGTTGCTATTAAAAAGTCTACAAGTATGCAGTGGGACAAAAAGAGGGCCAAACACATGACTAAAATATCAACAGGCAAGTTCTCCCTTGAGGACCTGGAGAACGTCCAGATCACGATCAACAACATAGTTGGTGCCATAGAGACAAAAGCCGAAGAGGAAGGTATTGAAACCGGACCTACACCAAAACCCGGTGTTTCCGGCCTGAGGGACTGGGACTATAAATTGCTGTCCCGCTATCAGCCAGTATACACTCCTGTTTGTGATCAATGCTGTTACTGTACGTATGGCAAGTGTGATCTCGGTGGAAATAAAGAAGGAGCTTGCGGTATTGACCTGGCTACACATCAGTCAAGAGAGTTCCTTTTGAGAGTAATCACCGGTGCAGCTGCGCACTCAGCTCATGGTCGTCACCTGCTGCATCACCTGATAGAACTACATGGAAAGGACCACCCCATTGACGTAGGACCTTCAAACCTGTTTGCTCCCAACACTCAGCTGGTAACAGGTATCATGCCTAAAACCTTGGGTGATCTCGAAGAAGTTGTGGCATATGTCGAAGAGCAACTGATGCAGCTTCTCTCTACGATCCATGTCGGACAGGAAGGTTCAGCTCTTGACTTCGAATCCAAAGCACTGCACGGAGGAATGCTGGACCATGTAGGCATGGAAGTTTCCGATATTGCCCAGATCTCATGCATGGGAATGCCAAAATCCGATCCTGAAGCCCCCCTTGCAGAGATCGGCATGGGATGTATCGATTCAACGAAACCTGTGCTGCTGATCATAGGACACAATGTTGCAGGTGTAACCTATATTATGGACTACATGGAAGAGCACGCCCTTAACGACAAGATAGAACTTGCCGGACTGTGCTGTACAGCTATCGACATGACCCGTTACAAGACGGAGGACCGCAGCCAGCCACGGACCAAAGTGATAGGTTCCATGGCAAAAGAGCTCAAGATGATCCGTTCTGCTGCACCGGATGTAATAGTAGTGGACGAACAATGTGTCAGACCTGATGTCCTTGATGAGGCAAAGAAGCTGTCCATACCTGTGATCACAACCAACGAAAAGATCATGTATGGTTTGCCCAACAGATCAAACGATACCGCTGACAAGGTAATTGATGATCTTTCCAGCGGGAAGGAACCTGGAGCTCTTATACTGAATTTCGACCTGCTTGGAGAAGTGGCTCCCCGCCTTGCCATGAAGATGGCACCCATAAGAGATGCAAAAGGTATCAAGTCCCTGCCTTCAGAGGAAGAGCTGAAGACTTTGACATCCGCATGTGTGCAGTGCGGTGCCTGTGAACTGGTATGTCCTAACAACCTGCCGATCATGAACGCTATGGTAGCTGCCGCTGAGGGAGATATCACCAAATTCGAGAAGCTCCATGACCATTGCATAGCTTGCGGGCGCTGTGACCCGGTATGTCCAAAGGGCATTCCGATACTCAATGTGATCGAAAAGGCTGCACAGAAAGTTATCCGCGAGGAAAAAGGAAAGATGAGGGCAGGCAGAGGGCAGATCAGTGATCCCGAGATCCGTGAGGAGGGGGTCAACCTTGTTATGGGTACCACACCGGGTATCGTGGCAATGGTCGGCTGCTCCAACTATCCCGAAGGTACCAAGGATCTGTTTACTGTAGCAAATGAGATGCTCCAGAGGAACTACATCGTGGTAGTGTCCGGATGTTCTGCCATGGACCTGGGCATGTACAAGGATGAAGAAGGTCAGACCCTTTATGAGAAATATCCGGCCAAATTCCTGGCAGGCAACCTCATAAATGTGGGTTCATGTGTTTCGAACTCTCACATAACAGGTACTGCCATCAAAGTGGCCTCTATATTCGCCCAGAGGAACATCACGGGTAACTTTGAAGAAATAGCAGACTACATCATGAACCGTATCGGTGCGGTGGGTGTGGCATGGGGTGCATATTCCCAAAAAGCTGCATCCATAGGTACAGGTTGTAACAGACTGGGCATACCGGTCATAGTAGGACCTCATGGTTCCAAATACAGACGCGCACTTATCGGCAAGCCCTACAATGAAGAGGACTGGAAAGTATATGATGCACGTAACGGCGAGGAAATGCCGATCCCGTCTTCACCGGAGTTCCTGCTTACAACTGCAGAGAGCATTGAAGAGCTCATGCCCATGATCGCAAAGAACTGTATCAGGCCAAGTGATAACAACATGGGACGCATGATCAAGCTCACTCACTATATTGAACTGAGCCAGAAGTATCTGGGGCACATGCCTGAAGATTGGTATAAGTTCGTGAGGCTAGAGACAGACCTGCCTCTTGCAAAGCGTGAGGAATTGCTGAAGATCCTGGAAAAAGATCATGGATGGGAGATCGACTGGAAGAGAAAGAAGATCATTTCAGGTCCGACCATGAAACTCGATGTGTCTGCACAACCTACAAATGTTAAGAGGCTTTGTAAGGAGAGTGTGTGCTGATGGTGGATACTACAAAGAACACAATGATATATACTACCTGGGGAGCCAGAAATGCAAAACCAGTGCAGCCACTAGTGGCTGCCAAGCTTATTTCCAAAGCCAAGAGACCACTTCTGGTAGTCGGTGCGGATGCCCTTGATAGTGATATGATCGCCAAGGCCATAGAACTGGGCAAAAAAGGTCTGCAGATAGCTGCAACCGGCCATTCCATGCAAGGTTTCAAAGGCAAGGACGTAAATGCAAAGTATATCAATATCCACTTCCTTGCTACTTATCTCGGTGACAAGAACTGGAAGGGATTAGATGGCCAGGGTTCCTATGATATGGTGATCTTCCTCGGACACAAAAAATACTATGTGAACCAGGTACTATCAGGCCTCAAGAACTTCACTGACATCAAGACACTGGCTATAGACAGGCATTATTTACAGAATGCGGATATGTCCTTCGGGAACCTGAAACCTGCTGACCATCTGGAAGCACTTGATGAATTAATATCTAACCTTTAAAGCATGATCTATAAATCGCGGAGAAAGTAAAATGGCAGATGAATTCCCTTTTGAGATATCTCCTATGTTCGAGGGAGAAAGGATTAGAAAGGACAATATGCATGTTGAACTTGCTGGTCCGAAATCCATTGGTTTCGAACTGGTACGAGCAGCTGATATGAACGATGTGGAAGACGGCAAGTTCACACTTATAGGTCCTGACATTGCAGATATGACCGAAGGTTCCAGATATCCTATAGCTATGATCTATAGGATCGCAGGTGAACTGGTGGAAACCGACCTGGAGTCAATTGTCGAAAGGAGGAACCATGAGTTCCAGAACTATATCCAGGGTCTTATGCACCTCAACCAGAGAGATGACGTATGGTTAAGAGTAAGCAAAGAAGCTGTGAAAAAGGGGCTTACTTCCTTTGAACAGGTCGCAAAGGCCATTATGATGCTCTTCAAGAACGAGCTTCCGTTCATAGAGAAAGTGGAAACCGTGTATATCACAGATCAGGCAGAGATCGAAAAAGAGATAGAGAACGCCAGAGCTGTCTATAAGGCAAGGGATGACAGGACAAAGGGTCTGCATGACGAAGATGTGGACACCTTCTACGGCTGTACCCTGTGCCAGTCCTTTGCGCCGACCAATGTCTGTGTCATCACGCCTGACAGGATATCCCTGTGTGGAGCCATCAACTGGTTCGATGGCAGGGCAGCTGCCAAGGTCGATCCTGAAGGCCCGCAGTTCGCCATAGAAAAGGGGGAGCTTCTGGATGCTGCATCAGGTGAGTATTCCGGTGTTAACGAGCATGCAAAGCGTTTATCAAGTGGCGAATACGACAGGCTCAAGTTGCATTCTTTCTTCGAATATCCTCACACTTCATGTGGCTGCTTCGAGGTAGTAGGTTTCTATGTGCCTGAAGTTGACG
>CALBTS010000228.1 GCA_937968035.1 uncultured Methanomethylovorans sp. | reverse complement strand
ATGGGCCTTGGGAGCTGCTGGATAGGTACTGCATGTCTTGTTCAGGACAATCCTGAAATGCTGCAGAAGCTCAAGATCCCCGATGATTACAAAGTAGTGGCCCCGATCATCTTTGGATATGGAGGTACTGTGCCGGCGGCACCGCCAAGGAACGATCCGGTCATCACATGGATATGAAGTGGCCATTTTTATGTGGTATACTGGCCACTTTTCTTTTTCAGTGGGGCTGCATATGTGCAGATCTGAGGTCACAGCAGCTTCCCTGAAGATCAGTGTTCTTGTTCTGCAGCCACTTCTTTTCAAGCTCGATATCCTTTGCTTCGAGTATGGTGTTGGTTATCCTGTCAATCATGCTCATAGCTCCCCGGTATCCCATCGTGAGTATCCTCTGAGCACCGACCCTGTCATGAATGGGGAAACCCACTCTTATCAGTGGAACCCCCATTTGTTGGGAGATATATTTCCCGTTGGAGTTACCCATCAGTATTTCGGGTTCAGCATCCTTCACAGCATCGTTGAAAGCATCGAAATCCAATCCTTCGAATATCTTGACGTCGCAGTCCAGGTTCATCGCGTCGATCCTTTCCTGTGCGTGTTCCCTGAAAGCAGGTGTCTTGCATGAAGGAGCAACAAGCACCGGATACATGCCATTTTCAAGTGATAGTGATAACATGCCAAGTACCATTTCAGGATCTCCGTATATGGCTACACGTGTGCCATACAGGTACTTGTGAACATCCACCATTGCATCAATAAGTCTTCCTCTTTCCTTCCTGTATGCTTCAGGTATCTCGGAACCGGTAATTTCTGAAAGAGCAGACATGATCCTGTCGGAATACTCCAGTCCGATGGGCATAGGGACTCTCTTTGCAGGAACGTTGTACTTTGTCTCAAGATGATCCACAGCTCTGTTATCACTGGTTATTCCCAGGCCGATACTTGCAGCACAGTTCTTCATGTATATGATGTCAGATAATGGGGTACCGCCGGGAAATATCTTTTCCACCTTTCCGGTCATGGGGGCATCGAAGGTTTCCGATGCATCGGGCAGGAATATAAAGGATCTGAGCCCAATGATAGCTGTCAGTATTCTTTTCAGTTCCCGGGTATCTTCAGGTGCGATGTGCTCTCCAAGCACCACATTGAGCTTGTTGTTGAATATGTCATTTCCCATACCGTATTCGGTAAAATGCCGGACAATGGCGTCCACTGCCTTGATAAAACCTGTTGTGTGGCTATCTTCATAGCTGGGGGTAGATACGGAAATTATGTGAACGTCATCAGCATTTTTATCTTCTTCCCTGAATTCTGTCAATATCCTTCCAACATCATCTCCTATGGTCTCTGCGAGACATGTCGTAGTAACACCTATGACCTTCGGATGGTATCGTGTTATCACATTCCTTAGTCCCTTCTTCAGGTTCTCGCTACCTCCGTAAACTGCTCCTCTCTCGCTGAGGGATGTGGAAGCTATGTCCACAGGTTCACGGAAATGATGCGAGAGGTGCAGCCTCATATATGTGCTGCAGCCTTGGGAGCCATGCATAAGCACCATGGAACTCTCTATGCCCTTAAAGGCCATCACACTCCCCATGGGCTGACACATCACACAAGGGTTGACAGTTGTATAATTTCTTTCTGTCATGCTTCCATCCCTCTGATGATAGCCGCATCTTCCTGTACGTTCTCAATATGTGTTCCCGGAACTTTTTGCACCTTAATGGCCTGATTGTCCACACTATCCTTGATATTGCTCTTAGCGGCCTTCCAGACCGGGCTGTTGATAGATGAATCCATTTCTCTGGCAAAGTTGAGGAATCCCTCAAAACCTTCGAACTCAACTACTCTGTCGTGGTTGAAATCACAGAATGCAACACCTGTCTTGTAAGCAAGGAACCTTTCCTTGACTCCTGCGACCATAAGGTCAGCCTTTTGCTTTACCAGCAGTTCTGCAAGTTCCAGGGGATTCGCATCATCTACAATGACCGTTCCGTCCTTCACTTCATAACTTATCTGGAGGTAATCGTCCTTCTTTCCGGTCTGCGTGCCAATGATCACCACTTCCATGCCAAGTTCCCTGAATCCCTTGATGAGGGTAAGGGCCTTTGCAGCCCCTCCCATATAGATCGCTGCTCGCTTTCCTTCAAGCCGTGAGCGAATACGCCGGATATCAGGCATGATCTTGGCCGTTTCTCTGGCTATGATCTCTTCTGCCTTCTGATTCATTTCTTCCGAACCGAAGAACTCAGCCGTTTCCCTTAAGGCAGTGCTCAGATCCTCTATTCCGAAGTAACTAACCTTCCTGAAAGGTATTCCATACTCTTCCTTCATCCACTTGGCTAAAGTTGTCATGGAGCCGGTGCACTGCACCAGATTAAGCTGGGCTGTATGGCACTCGGATATGCTCTGTACCGTGGAATCGCCTGTAAGTGATGTTACTACCTGTATCCTCATTTCCTCAAATAGAGGCTTCACCAGCCAGACATCTCCTGCAACATTGAATTCCCCTATCAGGTTGATACGGTAAGGGGACCTGATGTTTCCTTCCTTTGTACCTATGAGTACCTTCAATGCTTCACAAGCAGCCTTGTATCCATCGGACTTCGTTCCCTTGAACCCTTCAGACTTAACAGGTATCACGGGTATGCCATTCTTTTCGCTGGCAGCCTTGCAGACTGCTTCCAGATCATCACCTATTATTCCGACAATGCAGGTGGAATATACGAAAACCACAGGCGGCTTGTATAAATCAACAAGTTCATCGATTGCCCTGGCAAGTTTTTTCTCACCACCGAACACCACATCTATTTCCTTCATGTCAGTGGAGAAACTGGTGCGGTAAGTTTCCTTACCGCTGGACTTGCTGCCCCTTATGTCCCAGGTATAGCTTGCACAGCCTATGGGGCCATGGACAAGGTGTACTGCATCCGTGACAGGGTTAAGTGCGACTCTGGCACCCGAATATACGCATGCTCTCTGGCTCATGGCCCCTGCTATGGATGTGTTGTCGCAGGCAAGCAAAGTTTCGCCCTTAACTTTCTGCTTCAAGGCAATATACGGCTGCCTCTCTTCCAGAGTAGTTACAAAGTTTGTCATTTCCGGCATACCCTCACTTCCTTTCAAATCATTGCACAACCTCAAGCATGCATTCGTCTACGGTCTTGTCCCTGATGTCCAGGAACGTGTTCCCTATCCGCTCGACCAGCCAGGCCGCTCCGGAGTATCCCATGATCGGGAAATGATGCAGGTTCGCCCTGTCCATGACCGGGAACCCTACTCGGATAAGGGGTATGTTTTCTGCAAGAGCTATGTGCTTGCCATAGGTGTTGCCCATGAGCATGTCCACCGGCTCTCTCTTGATGAGCTGGTGGAGGGTGAACAGGTCTGATCCGGACAATATCTGTGCCTGCGGGTACAGGGGGTGTACCATGTCCGAAACCTCCTTTTCGAACTTCTTGCTCGAAGTGCCTGTGAGGACGACCGTGGGTTCCATGCCCATCTCAAGGACAAGACTTGTAAGACCTCCTATAATGTCAGGGTCTCCGAATATTGCCACCTTCTTAGCATGGAAGTGCGGATGTGCGTCTGTCATCATATCGACAACTCTTGCCCTTTCTTCTTCCAGCTCCGGGGGGATGGGAACATTTGCCATTTCTGCAACATCCATGACGAACCTGTCAGTGTATCGGATACCAATGGGTACGGGCCCCACCCTTGAGGGAACCTTGAACTTGTTCTTGAGAGCCTTTGCCGCGGCACCACCGGCCAGGTTACACAGTGCAATGGTTCCCAGAGAATTGGCCGTGTCTTCAATATCGCCTATGGGAGTCCCGCCTCTTGCATATAGTTCTCTGCTGCCGGATATCCCGGAGTCGAACACGTCTGTCTGATCCGGGAAAACGATCGCGGGGACCTTCATTACTGAAAGTATTCTCTTGATCTCACGGATGTCTCCGGGGTTCACGAAACCTGGTATGATATTGAGCTTACCGTTGGGCTTGCTCTTCTTTGCAAAGGTAGTGACAAAGGACTCTACCATGTTGTCATAGCCTGTTACATGGGAACCCACATAACTGGGTGTGGATGCAGCGCAGACCTTGATGGACGGATCGATGAGCTCTTCCATCTGCACATCCTCTACAATACGCTTTACATCGTCACCGATGGTTTCTGCCACACATGTTGTGTGTACTGCGATGACTTCAGGCTGATAGATGGCCTCAATGTTGGCAAGGGCTTCCTTCAGGTTAGACGCACCTCCGAACACTGCAGTACCTTCATAGAAACTGCTGCTTGTAGCTGCTGTAGGCTCACGGAAGTGCCTCGAAAGGCACATGCGCAGGTAAGATAGGCATCCCTGTGACCCGTGACTGTGGGGCATACAGTTGCGTATACCCATGGCCGCATACACAGCACCTATGGGCTGACAGATCTTCGCCGGGTTGACTACCAGTGCATCTCTGTGTACTTCTTCTATCGGGGTATAGTCTAACATCT
>CALBTS010000227.1 GCA_937968035.1 uncultured Methanomethylovorans sp. | reverse complement strand
TGCTCATGCTGTCAAAGTATAGCGTGCAGATTTGTTATATATGCACTTTTGTGCCGCAAACCCTTTACTGATGCGGGCTAAATTTTTTGCCCCAAAAAGAAAAACCCCGGTAAAACCGGGGTTTTCATTCTGGTGTCTGTATTTTTTTTACTTGCAGTTCAGTATCACACGTTTCCCTGCGGAACATGAGGCTAACTGCCTATCAATCGAAGCCCTAAAATCCCTCTCTCTCTTTTGCTCGGTCTCAACGATAAAAGTAACCACTGCTTCCTTTTTTGAAAGCACTTTCTTTTTGTTGGTCTTGCTCTCTTTCATCGTTCCTCCTTACTTTGATGTAACTTTTATCAACGCAGCAAGTCTTTCTATAACGAAAATCAGGTGATACAGAATAACCTGCAGTAAGTAAAACACGAGAGTGTTGTAAAGGGATACAATCGTTACTGAAGGGGATTTCCTTAAATTACCAGAGACACAAATCATCGTAAATAACAGGATAAGTTCCAATACGGACAGTATCAATATAAAGGAGACATTGTCTGCAAGATGCTCGTATTTAGTTAACAGATACTCGTATTTTGTCGTCTGAGAAGGATCATTATCCTGTCTCGTCTTTAGGTTTTGACGAGTATCGTGTAATGATATTAGTGCGGTGAAAAGCAATGGGACAAAAACCGCCATCACTGTTAGCAATGCGTTGGTCGCTTGGTTTTTCAAATATATAGCAAGAGGAAAACAAATAACAACTGAAACCAACAAAGGTAGAATAAGCATCTTAAACGCAAGCCAATACGTTCCCATCTTTCCCTTACCATCAGCATAAGTTTGATAATGTCGTATAACCACTATAAGCAATGGTATATTAATACTCATCGTTACTCCTCCCTTTGATTTTGTTATGGAATCAATGCTTTTGCTTCATTTTTAACTTCCTCGTAAACTGGCACCCTATTTGTGTCAAGTGATATGTTGTCTGAAAGAGGCCAAATATTAACCCGCGAATACAACGCCTCCAAAGACAATTTTCTCGATTTACCTTGATGTTCCAAAGTGATACTTGAAGAGTCAAATTCAACATTAATGAATTTCTTATCTTTCTTTTTTTTATAGATTTCATGTATCTTATCTATGACAGTTCTCTTTAGGTACCTTGCTTTCTCGTCACCTTTATATGTGATTGTTATTTAAGGGTTGGCGAATCTGTTAGAATCTGGGTTTAGGCAGTCTATTTCCTCTCTAGTAGTGATTCTCTTTTTTAGCTCTAAGGCAAGGACATTACCTACCCTGATGTATGTGTCGATAATCTCGGTAAAAACTGTAGGCCTTATGTGAATCTTAAACTGGCTAAACTCCTCTTCAAACCTATGTATAAAAAATGTTCTAAGGCAAGTGGAGGCGTTCAACCCATCATGATTCTGCACGATCAACTTTCCCTGCCTTCCTTTCTCTGGAATATGTACTAAATAGAGTAAATCAATTGCCTCGAGGTCTTCGGGATCCTTGTGCGCTTTTAGCTCAAGTGTCTCTCCCTTAAGTATGTCACTTCCTGTACCTGTTCTACTCGTTCTTAAAAGACCAACAATGCATCTGCCATCAAACTCAATTATGCTATTAGCCTCTCTATGGATGGAACGCTTAAAATCAGGTGAGACGAACTTTGAATCCTCCAAATCCATAATCCAAGCACGTGCAATATCGAATAAATCATTCTTGTTGTCAAAGCAAAACAACTCTCGTAAGTTGCTATCCCTTTTCTTTCTAATTTCCAAATCGTAACAAAGTAGCGAGTCTGCCATAATTACCTCCATAATTATCTGATATTATAATAGATATGTCAGTTAGGTGGACAACTAATCTTGTCCCTTTTCAGTTATTTCTTTCCCTCCTTCCTACTCCCTGTTAAAACTCCGTATTGCTATGTCCAGCAGCCCTATCATCACAATCTCCTCGCCGTCCTCATCATAGGGCACGGGGCTAAACTCATGGTTTATTGGCATCAGCCACATTATCCGGTTCTTATCATCCAAAAATAGCTTCTTCAGCGTTATCCCATCATGCGTCCTAAATGCCATTATCTTTCCGCTCAGCTCATGTGGTGCGGGATATGTCTGGCTGCAAATCACTATGTCCCCGTGCAGTATGTGCGGTTCCATGCTACGCCCCTTCACCCGAAACATAAAGTACGGCGGGGGAAGATTAAGCAGTGCCCGCGGGATATTCAGATAACCCAATGGCTCGTCTAACACCACCTCACATGGCTCTCCCGCGGCTATCTCCGCGCTTATCGGCAACCGAATCGTGTCATCCAATATACTCGCATCCATCGGAATCAGCTCCTGAAACATCGGCCCCTTGCCGGTTATTAGCCAGTTGAGGTTTACGTGATGAGCATCAGATATCTTTTTAAGCGCATCAATAGAAGGTCGCGCATTAGGTTTGTTAAACCAGTCTGAGACATTGCCCTGTGAGGCACCGATGGTCTCCGCAAACTTTTTTTTGCTTAATTTCAAATCAGCTAAGAGTTGCTCTAACAGCGACTTGTAGTCCATCTGCACCGCCATATAACGAATATTAGTTATTTATTGCTTGACAGGGTAACTTAGTTTCGTTACCTTGTCCCTATACACAT
>CALBTS010000226.1 GCA_937968035.1 uncultured Methanomethylovorans sp. | reverse complement strand
ACAGTATCTATGCCATACACTTTGGGCACAGCTTCGCTATCAGCCTTAATTTTGACCTTTGCGACAGCTGTACTTCCGGGAGCCATAACGGACACGAACGCCACACTATCTGTGGTGCTTAGCGGGTCAGATGGATTGACCATGAGCTTAAGATTCTTTGCCTCTTCCTCGCCTGTATTCCTGATCTCTAAAATGATGATCTCCTCACCACCGGGATAAAGAGTGCCCGTAGTATTTATTATTTCAAAATCTGCCTGGTCTTTTACTATGATCTTCAATGTCTGGTTCTGCACCATCATCCCATACCAGCGGTTCACATCATAGGTCTGGGCAGTTGAATCAGGGTCCATTACCTGTACATTCTTCTGGTAATCGTAAGAAAGGTTCAGGTAAAGGTTGTATTCCCCTGCCTTTGCCTTTTTATCGATCTTTATATCGAACCTGGCAGGTGAGACAGCATTTTGTCCGCTTCTTATAGAACCGATCTTCTGGCTAACTGATCTTATCTCTATGGGACTTTCCGGACCTGCTGAAAGAGAAGCGACTATACCTGTAGCATCTACCACAGCGCTCTCCAGCTTCATTTCTGTCTGAGCGCCAAATATCTCATCGGCATTATCGGGAGTTCTATCGTTCTTGAACCCTAACAATTTACCATTGTTCATCAGATCAATGTTCAAAGTAATCGTCTGACCTCTTTCAAATTCATTACTGCCGATGATAGTGGCACTAATATCGGGACTGCCGTCTACGTTGTAGTAATTTTCTCCGAGATCGAAGCTTTGGGATACACTATAGGCTGTCAGGGTATCATAAGCTCCTGCAACGCCTGAGATCATAAAGAGCAATAAACAAACCAATGGTATCATTTTCCTCATTTTATGCTTCCCTCCTGAAAAGATGGACACCTGCTGTGAAAGTAATAAGTGCGAAGAGTGAGAGTATTATCAGATCTGTGGATATAGCGCTCAGACCCTGGCCCTTGATCATTATCGTACGCATGGCGTCGTTCGCATAGGTCAAAGGCAACAGGTAAGCGATATAGCGCATCCAGTCCGGGACCGAGCTCAAGGGGAAAAACACACCGGTAACGAACATGGATGGAAGAGTGACTAGCATGTTCAGCTGGAAGAAAGATTCCATATCATTCACTCTTGTAGACATCACGATCCCCATGCCTACTCCACCAAGAGTGAAGATAACAAGCACCAGAGCAACAAGCAGCCAGCTGCCGTTCATATGGAACCCCACCAGGAAATACGCTGCCAGTATAAGAATAACAGATCTGATCAGCTGCAATATAAGCTGGTATATCGTTTTTCCGAGGATCACTGCTCTTCTGCTGACAGGGGTCATCAGGATACGGACAATGGTACCGTCTTCTTTTTCTCCCGCGATGGCAGAACCTGTGGTCGCTACAGAACCCATAAAAATAGTGAGGGCTATAACAGCCGGAGTCAGAAAGTCCAGATATTCAAGATCCCCATAGATATTTGGGATGGCCAGAGAAACAGACCCTCTTTCTGAGAACAGTTGCTTCATATAGTTGACAATAATGCCTGTTGTGGTAGTGTCCGAGGAATCGGTAAGAAGGATAAGGGTCACACTTTCATTTCTCGCCAGTTTATCACTGTAATCCGGCGGGATCAGCAGGACAGCTTTATACGATCCGGCATCGATCTTACTCTCTGCTTTTGACTGCGACATGTCTTTCGTGTAGGTTATGGAGAACATGGGCTCTCCACTGTATTTGCCGGCATAGCTGCCGATCTGGTGCACAAGGGAATTTGAGGCTGTGCCTGTGTCGTCATTAACGATCAGAATGGGAGCATCCTTTACAGTACCACCCATCCCATAGCCGAAAAAGATGATCATGATAATGGGGAACAGGAACAAAGGAACCATGAGAGCCTTTTTTCGGGAAAGCTGTCTGAACTCCTTTACTGTGATTATCCAGGAGTGTTGCAGCTCGGTCATTATATCCATTTAATCACGCACCTCTTCCCCGGTCAGGCGTATGAACACTTCTTCAAGATTTGTGCTCCCTGACCTTTCCTTTAAATTTTCCGGCGTGTCCAAGGCCACCATTTTACCTAAATTCATTATGGCAACCCTGTCACACAGATTATCAGCTTCTTCCATGTAGTGGGTTGTGAATACCAGGGTCTTTCCTTCTCCGTTGAACTTTCTGGCAAGTTTCCAGATAGCCTGCCTGGTCTGCGGGTCAAGACCTGTGGAAGGCTCATCCCAGAATATGATCTGAGGCTCGTGCAACACTGCGCATATAACTGAAAGGCGCTGCTTCATACCGCCTGAGAAGCCACCTGCAAATCGGTCTGCATGGGACTCAAGACCTACGAGATGCAGGTAGTGATCGATACGTTCCTCCATTATTTTTTTAGGAACACTATAGAGCTTTCCCATAAGCTCCAGATTCTCCCTGGCCGTAAGGTCGGGATAAAGGCTGAGCTTCTGAGGAACTATGCCTATGATAGGCCGTATCTTGTCATCCTCTTTATCGACGTCGAAGCCTGCAACTTTTATACTGCCGCTGGTGGGCTTTATTAAAGTGGTGAGCATGGAGAATATGGTGGATTTGCCCGCCCCGTTAGGTCCGATCATCCCAAAGATCTCTCCTTTGAATACATCAAAGCTTACATCATTGACAGCAGTTATTTTCCGTCCTCTTGAATGAAAGACCTTGACAAGATCCCTTACCTCAATAATTGTTTCCATTCACTCACCAAGCTCCGCTTCCTTTTTAATTAGAATGCCGTTGGCAAATATATCTATAAAGCCTTCGAACTCTGCTTCCATGTCATAAAGAAGCCTTTCACCAAGTATCCCGTTCAATAGATAGATATGAGCGAAATAACTTATAAGGGTCAATGCTGCTGATCGGGGATCAACATTGCGCATTTTTCCCTCTTTTATTTGAAACTCAAAGTATTCACTTAGATGCGCTACATTCATATGATATACAGAAAATAGAATTTCGGCAACTTCCGACCTTCTTTTCCCTTCTTCCAGCAACATGAACATAAACATACGGTATTTGCCATTCAGTTCTTTTTCCTTCATGGACCTTGCAATGCTCTGGCCTAAGGCATGAAGACTCGCACTCAGATCTACATCCTTTTCTATAATAAATAAAGGATCAAGTGCTGAAAATACAGCCCTGTTCTTGATAAGGACCTCTCGTAACAGATTCTCTTTTGACCGAAATTTTCTAAATAAGGTCACTTCTGCAACATTTGCCTCTTTTGCGATCCTGCGGGTAGTTGCACCTATATATCCCTCGCTTGCAAATACCTTCAGAGCAGCATTCAGGATCCTTTGTTCTGCATCCATTATGTAAGTAAGTGATTACTTACATACTATTAAAAGCTTTGATACGCTTCTAAAGGCAAGAATAATGTGCAATTGCTCAATTTGTTATTTTGGCTATCTACAGAGCCGTTATTTTACCCACTGATAAATAGATTTATTAAGTAGTAACTTCAATTAAACTAACAGCAGATATATATTATTGAGACATAAAGTATATCAAAAAGTCTCATCGAAAAACGGGTGAATATAATGCCAACTCTATATGAGGTAAAAACGCAGATCAGATCATTGGAAGGAACTAACAAACTAATCGATAGCAAGGAAATCAAAGAATTACCGAGCATTTTAGAAGATGGCGAGACTGTTAAAAGAGTTTTGAAAGGCTTCTATGAACAAAGAAATGGCATACTGGTCGCAACAAATAAAAGACTGATCTTTATTCATAAAGGAGTGCTTTTTGGCTTCGGCATCGAAGATCTCACATATGACAGACTAACGTCTATTCAGCATAAACTCGATTATACATTCGGGACAATTACAATTCTCACTTCTGATGACAGGATAGACATACAGCGAGTAGATAAAGAGCAGGCTATTGCTTTTTCAAAGTATGTAAGAGAAAAGATCGCCAGGTCCGGACATCACTTTTTCAATAAGAGAGGGAAAGAACTTAATGATTCGTTGAGTATAGCAGATCAGATCAAAAAATTGACAGATCTGAGAGATGCTGGCTTATTAACGGACGAAGAACTACTGGTGCATGAGCAGAAGATATTAGATGTGTGAATACGCACACAGAACTTATTTAAAAAAATATCCGATGCGGGGGATGGGATTCGAACCCACGAACTCCTACGAGACTAGACTCTGAATCTAGCGCCTTTGACCTGGCTGGGCGACCCCCGCATTGAGGCTAGCGTATAGTTGCACTAATGGTATATATGCTTTTTCAGTTGCAGACCATCAAAAAAAAGGTCTGCGAACACAACAAAGCAGATCAACCGATCAGTTTCATAAGCAGGGCTTTCTGTGCATGCAGACGGTTCTCTGCCTGGTCATACACCACGGAATGCGGACCATCCATCACCTCCGCAGCGATCTCCTGGCCCCTGTGAGCCGGCATGCAATGCATGACTATAGCGTCACTCTTGGCAAGGGCCAGCAACTCTGAACTGATCTGGTAATCTTTCAGATCATCCAGACGCTTCTCTATCTCATCCTCATCACCCATGGAAACCCATACATCAGTGTATAGAACATCTGCCCCCTTTGCAGCCTCGAATGGGTCGTTCATAATGGTGATATCACCTCCAAGCTCCCGGGCCTGCTTGACGATCTTGTCATCAGGCTCATATCCGGGCGGGCAGGCCACCACCATCTGCATGCCCACGATGGCACAACCCAAGATAGCGGAATTACACACATTGTTGCCATCGCCTACCCAAAGGTACTTCAATCCATTGAAATGGCTTTTGTATTCCCTGATGGTAAGCAGGTCAGAAAGGATCTGGCATGGATGCTCCACATCTGAAAGGGCATTAATTACAGGTACTGAAGAATGGGCAGCTATTTCGAGGATAGTACTATGCCTGTTCACCCTTGCAGTAATACAGTGCACATATCGGGAAAGAACAACAGCTGTATCAGCGATAGTCTCTCCGCGTCCGATCTGCAGGTCCTTGGAAGAGAGAAAAATGGACTGCCCTCCCAGGTCAGACATGGAAACCTCAAAGGAAACCCTGGTGCGCGTGGATGACTTTTCGAACAGCATTGCCAGACTTCTATTCTTCAGCAGGTCTGTGAGCTTCCCGCGAGCACGCTTTTCTTTCAGAACCTCTGCCATGTCAAGCAGTTCAATGACCTCATCATGAGTGAGGTCTGCAAAGGAGATGAGATGCTTCATACAATCAACCCATGTTCATTATCTATAGGGATCATGATCTACCCCTTATTTTATTCATATGATCGATACGCTTCTGGATAAGTGAAGTAGTGCCTATATCCCTTCTGGAATGCAGATCTCCGATAATATTGTCAAGTGCTTCCTGAGCTTTTTTCTCTGCTTTGGCAATGGAATCAGCAATACCTACGACCGCTATTGCACGCGAGCCTGTGGTATAGATCTTATTGTTCTCTTCATATACACTTGCATAGAATACCAGGGCATCACCTATGTCCCCTACAGATACCTCCTTGTCCTTTGAAGGATTATCTGGGTACCCTGCAGGCACTGCGTACTTGCAGACAGTTGCCTTTTTACTGAACTTCACTGCAAGTTTGTCAAGAGTACCACCCACCACAGCAGACATAACGTCCACTATATCTGTTTCCAGAAGAGGTAGCACGTTCATAGCCTCCGGATCACCGAACCTGGCATTGAACTCGATCACACGCGGACCGTTCTTTGTGACCATGAACTGGCCATATAGTACACCTTTGTACTTCACACCGGTCTCTGTATAAAGCCCCTTTACCGTGTGCTGCATGATGCGCTTTGCCTGATCCACATCTTCTGCGCGCAAAAACGGCAGGATCTCTCCTGCATCAGTATAAGCACCCATCCCGCCTGTATTGGGACCCAGGTCATTCTCAAAAGCTCTCTTATGGTCCTGTACCGTAGGAGAGAAGGCAAGGTGTTCTCCATCCACGAAAGCCTGTAATGTGAATTCCTCACCCACAAGGTTCTCCTCTACCACCACACTTCCTGATCCCAGAAGCTGGGCAGCATATTCCTGGGCATCTTTGACAGAGGGGAGCTGATCACCCATGACCTTTACACCCTTGCCGCCGGTAAGGCCTGCGGGCTTTATGGCCACATTACCCAGCTTTGCGATGAAATCGAACATCGGCCCTTTTTCAGTAAAGACCTCGAACACAGGGCAACCCTCGATCCCATGCTTTCTCATAAAGTTACGGGCCCATGCTTTATCGAACTCGATCTGGGCTACCGCCTTCCTGGGACCAACTACCCCAATGCCGATATCTTCCAGAGCATCTGCAAGCCCGGCTGCAAGAGGAGCTTCAGGGCCGATGAAAGCAAGATCAATGTTATTGGCAGTTGCATAATCAACGATCTTCTTTACATCGGTTTCCTTTTCCAGGAGGAAATCCTGACAAAGCCGGGAAATGCCTGGATTCTTCTTCGCCATCACAGCGAAAATGACAGGATCTTTTCTGCTCTGAGCAATAGCTGCTGCAATTGCATGTTCCCTTCCTCCGCCGCCGACAACTAGAACGTTCATTTATAAAACCTCATCAATTAAAAACTCTTTTGAATATTGAAGTGAAATTATCCAATCGTTACCTGATCGTCACATTGAACACAGTTGATACCTACTCAGCAATAGATCCCATGGACCATATTAAAGATAGATGACAATAAATACTACGGACTCTTTCTCATATTCAGATAAATAATTTACTTATTATTCCTGCCTTGTTCTATCTCTCATTGGATGAGATCACTGGCAGTTACAAGAGGAATAAGCTTCACGCCCAGTGCAGCAAGGCTCTGCTGAGCACCCTCCTCCCGATCCACCACAGTGACAACAACATCCACAAAGCCTCCGGTCCCGCGAATAGCTGCAATGGCATCCTTTACCGACCCACCACTGGTGGTTACATCTTCTATAAGGATAACATGTGATCCTTCCTTTAG
The DNA here is from genome assembly GCA_937968035.1 of uncultured Methanomethylovorans sp. GTDB lineage: Archaea > Halobacteriota > Methanosarcinia > Methanosarcinales > Methanosarcinaceae > Methanomethylovorans. The sequence goes on along the minus strand of CALBTS010000226.1, from coordinate 1,839 downwards.
ATCACCTATAAAACGACCACCAGTCCCATATCCCTTTTCTTCCTTACGGACGATCAAAAGAGGAAGCTCTGACTTGAGAGAAACTGCTGTTGCAAGAGGGACGCCGCCTAAAGCTACACCACCTACCAGATCGATCTTCTCTTCATGTATCAGGGAAGCTGCCTGTTCTGCTATCACTGCAAGAGTAGCTGGATCAGTACTTGCTTTTTTAATATCGACATAGTATTTGCTCTTCTTGCCCGAAGCAAGTGTAAAATCGCCAAATTTCACAGCCCCGCATTTTTTGAGGGCGGATATGAGGAGAGATTTTTTGTCATTTTCTGTATTCATCCGGATCACCGCGATATGCCAATGAATGGAAAAGATCACCAGGGCTCTTTCTTTACCCCTATGATGTAACCTATGATATTTGTTGTGAGATGGAGCAACGGAGTAATGATCAACACAGCGATCATAATATTCCAGGTAAAGTTAATTGTGAACCATCCTGGAGAGGACAAGTATGTGAATACCCACGCACCCAGTACAAAATCAAGCTGGTCTACAAGTGGCAATGAAGCACCTCTTTTCATTCCAAGCCTGCGCTTGAAGAAACTTTTGAACATATCACCAAAAAGGGAGCCGGAAGCAAGGGACAAAAGGACCACCAAAGTTTGAGATCCGCTGCCTGAAAAAGGGGGCAGGGAGATATTCAATAACTCGGATACAGGAATGATCAGCACCATCTGAAGCAAACCCAGGAGCACCCCGCATGCTATACCGGCGAACAGACCTCTGTAAGTCTTGCCATCTCCTAAGATCCGCCTGCCATCCTTCAGGACCCTGCCGCCATCGATGGGGCGGCCTCCCCCGAATACCGCAGCCATTGAATTAGGAATATAAGCAGGCAACATCAGCCAGATAGCTATGATCACTGTTTCTATCGTACTACCAACCCGGTCACATTTTGTATATGTTCCTCAGAGATAGGCATTATCCGTATTTAAGATACCGAAAGTGTGGCATTGGAAGTATATAATTTGATGCGTTCATAAGAACATGTAACTCGAATAAAAAGCCACTGCAATGCAACATCCTATACGTATCCGATATTCTATATATAAGGTGAGCATACATGCAAATCCACAATGGGAGATCAGCAATGACGGGAAAAGAGAGCCTCTTCACAACTAAAAACACCATCTTTGCCGCTGTAATGGCATTTATCCTGCTTGCAATGGTAGTGATGACCGGTATGTTGACGCCTCTTCTTGCCAAGCTCCTCAGCGGCACAGAGCTTTCTTTGGGATCAGATTATTTTAACCCCAGGACTGCCCTGCCTACAGTATTGCTGATCATGATACTTACGATATGCTTACTCGTCAGTTCCCTCAGACCCCGCAGCGCATTGATGGCTACTGCTGCGTTTCTGTTACTTGTAGTGTCTGTTGTGGCCATATCCCCTTTTTCAAATACAGCTGTTGATATAGCTATAGCCCTCGTGATACCGGCTTTGATAGCAACGGCCTATAAAATATGGCTCACAGCCAGGGATAAGAAAGGATACGGAAGATACAGAGGGCTTTCCGCTCATCTGATCCATCTGGGAATATTATGTATCCTGCTGGGCGTAGTCCTGAGTTCCAATATGAAAGTTGAGGATTCGGCAGTATATGAGACCGGTAAAATGGGAGCCGGGAATTTACAGGACTATAGTCTGAAGATCACTTCAATGGCATCAAGGTTGGAAGGGGAACCTTATCAGGAACATCAGGCATCTTCCTACATCACCCGGATAGATTTTGACATATATGATCAGAACAGATACGCCAGAAGCGGCAGTGTGGAATATATCACTGA
>CALBTS010000225.1 GCA_937968035.1 uncultured Methanomethylovorans sp. | reverse complement strand
GATAGGTAGTTGTTTCAGGCTGTATGGTGTGACTGGCTGTAGTGGTGTTGCCGCTGCGATCCTAATTGGTGTCGTAAACCGTTTTGCTCCCGTCGCCGCTTGGTAGACTGCAAGATCCTGTTGTGGTGTAGGGCTCCCATGCTGTCCAATTCGAGCCGGTATTACTGAGCCTGATTCGGTCTATACCGCTGGTCTGATCCACAGCGTAAAGGGTAAGAGTAGTGGTGGGGATCATGGCATAAGAGGCCCCATCATTGATCGCAAGAGTGCCGGTGGGCGCAACAGAATCCAAGATGACGGTGTCTGAGTAGACCTCTGAGAGATTTCCCGCATGATCTTGATAGCGTACGTAAACCGTCTTCGTCCCCTGCCCGGTGGAGAGCGTCCAGCTTTTATATGAAGCGAAGCTTTCCCATGTGCCCCAGGAGGCATCATCATTGCGAAGCTGCATTTTGTCTACACTGCTATTTCGACTGTAAGCTGAAAGGGTGAGACTAACGACAGGCGTAGACACGAAGTCAATGTTATTGTTGATGCCGATGGTCCCGGTTAAAATGAAGCTGGTGACAGAGATCGTTGCAGCGGCGATGCCGGAGCCTTCTGAATCCGTTGCTGTCATTACCACTGTGTATAGTCCCTCTTCAGCATAGGTATGAGAAGGACTTTCTGCTGTGCTTGTTATCCCGTCACCGAATGACCAGAGGTAATCTGGTAGGCTGTTGGCGGTAGTGGTGTTGGTAAATAGTACAGCCTTTCCTATTTGACAAGGGCTTGATGTTGTAAAAGAGGCAGCGTTGACAATGACTGTATTTGTGGCAACAGCGGTGCCCCCCGCGGTTGTCGCGGTCAGAATGACTGTATAAGATCCTGGCTTTTGATAGAGATGAGTTGGGCTGAAGAGTGTACTGGTTGTTCTGTCACCAAAATTCCACAGGTAAAGAGCGTAGCTCTCCGACGAAGTGTTGTGGAAAAGTGTCTGTTGGCCAATCCAGTCAGGAGTAGAAGAAGTGAACGAGGCTGTAGGTGGGAAGATGGAGATAAGTTCATCTGCACCGATATCGTAGCCGCTGTGGATAGGACGTGGATCACCCTCAAAATCGGCAGTCACTCCGCTGTCAAGACCTGCATCGATTGCTGGCGAGGTGGGGCGGAGGTGATAATCGTCTGCTTCTGGATCGAGAAACTGCGGATCAAGGTTGAGGCTGTTGTTGCATGAAGCACCATTGCCGCAAGGAATGCCATTGTTGAAGAAAAGGGTGTGATCAGCCTGGAGGTTGAGCCCCCAGAGTCCTGCTGTGGTATGAGAGGCGACGATTGAATTGAAGAGTAGGGCTCCTTGGTTATCCCCGCTTCCTGTGTTCAGTGCGTATCCTCCATTGCCGACCAATGTCCAATGGGTAGCAGAGAAAATGCCTCTTGGCAAATAGACGCCTTCCCAAGGCGAAACGTTGTTCGCGATGATCTCATTTTGCGTGCGTATGTCTGGATTGTTGGTAGAAACGTTCTCGGCGGCAATTGCTGCACCATGAAGGGCGGCCGTATTGCTAAGGATCAGGTTCCCATTTGAGTTGATAAAGGCTTTATTATGATTGCTGATGTAAATGCCGCCGCCGGATCCACCGGCCACATTGCTGAGGATGGAGTTATTCTTTAATATGAAATCTTCTTCTCCCATTAAACATAACCCACCTCCGTTCTGTTCTGCGGAGTTATTTTCAAAAATGTTATTTTCAAAAACATTGAGTTCTCCAGCGAAATCCCTATCTCCCGAAGTTCCTATGCCCCCGCAATCTGGAGCTGTATTATTTCGGAAGACATTATTGCTTAAAGTAAGCATTTTGCTGTCGTTTAAGTAGGCGCCCCCATGCAAGCTGCTGGCGTGATTTCCTTGGAAAAGATTGTTGGTCATTGTAATATTTTTTATTTGATGAATTTGAATTCCTCCACCGATGCTTGTTGTATTGCTTAAGAAAAAGTTCCCACTTATGACCATAGTGTTGCAGTTATCAGCGAATGCTCCACCACTGTTATACTGAAAACGGTTAGCGATTAATTCCGCTTCGGTATCTATTCCATTGATATCTGCACCTCCACATCTTGACGCAAAATTATTATCAAAGATGTTGTGCTCTAAATCTATAACTCCTTCGTATAGGTAGAACCCTCCTCCGCTGCCCTTGAGAACATTATTTTCCTGGAAGCGGTTATTGTACAAAGCGATAGCTCCGCTACCTACGTATAGGCCGCCTCCATGAGTAGAGTCACCATCCACGGTGTTGCTGATAAATTGATTGTTCTGTAGTATCACCGTGCTATTGGCTATGAAGACACCTCCACCTGCGGTCTCATTCCCATGAGTGGTGTTGCTGAGCACTTGGCTTTCACGGATGATCACCTTCCCGTTCAAGATGTAAATGCCGGCCCCGTTAGAATTATTGAGACGCCCTCGCTTGATGGTGACCCCAGATAGGGTGATAGTTGCAGCTTGTGAACCATTGATATAGAGACCGCGGTGCCCACTTATATCCTCTGCATCTATAACTGTAGGATAGGTTACTGGACGGGATTGACCCCAATCACCTGTGGCATAGCCACCGGTCAGGGTAATAGCCTTGTTTATGTAGACTACCTGAAATCCTGTGCTTGTGTATACACCTTGGGCGACTTTGATTGTATCGTTAGTGGCGGCCGCATCTACTGCAGCTTGGAGGGTTGTATAGCAAGGCGTAGCCCCATTGCAATTGCCATCCGCGGCGACATAGAGCGTGTTTGCATCCGCTTGGGCTTGCTGTGTAGGGGTACTCAGAATAAACAGACAGGTTATTAATGCTGTCAGTGCTAAGGTCAGAGATAAAGGAATTGCGAGTCTTTTGGCGTTCATTGGTCCCTCCTGATGTTGAGATGCAGCCCGAATGGATCGTTTGAGAATCACAGGGACTCTTCACCCTTCAGTCTCTCCGGAATACCAAACACATAAGTGTGCTCTCCGAAGGTCTTTCTCCAATGTTTTATTTGATAGTCGAACCGCAGGACCGTATACCCACGGTCCATCAAACAATCGGTGATCTGGATATCCTTCGCTTTGACGTCCGGCTGGTCGTGGACGGGGCCGTCGATGAAGATCGCGATGTGGGCGTCGCTGTAGAGGAAGTCGGGCCGGGTGTTGCACTCCACAATGAGCGGCTGTGCGGCGTCGGGCAG
>CALBTS010000224.1 GCA_937968035.1 uncultured Methanomethylovorans sp. | reverse complement strand
TTGGCGGGCTTATCTATTATAATTACAGGACAATAAGATCAAAAGATGCGGTGATCAGGCAGTTGATGGAAGGTGGAGGTAACTCAGCTAATAATAAGAAACAATGAGGGTAAACTATGATCAATGATGTCCGGGTGGGTGCCCTCATTGCATACTGCAGTGTAAAAAGAGGCAACAAGAAAACGCTGATGTTCATTGTTTTTGTCCTCTCCCTCATTTTTTTGAACTTAGTATTTCTTCCTTCAATGATAGGAGGACTTTTAGGCATGTTCACAGGGTTCATGCAGGATTATCCGTACGGAGATATTGTCATTGAACCAACTGGTGATAATACCTACATCAACAATGCGGATAATGTGTTGAAGAAGGTCCGCGCTGTAGAAGGTGTGAGAGCTGCAACAAAAAGACTGGATGTGGGAGCATCCATTAGCCATAAGCAGAAAGTCGTAGGTGTAACGATAACCGGAATGCTTCCCACAGAAGAGTATGATATTTCCCGCTATCCGTACATTATCAGTGAAGGAGATTTTTTAAGTGATCTGTCCCGGGATGAGATCATCATCGGTGCCATGATAGCAGGGACAGGGTTCGGCTCAGAGATATATGACAACCTGGGTGAAGTAAGGCCAGGATCCTTTGTTGACGTAACATACAGCAATGGAGTAAAAAGGACCTATAAGGTCAAAGGCATCATGGAAGGCACATTTGAGGTTGTCGATCTTAATGCTCTGGTCCATTACAAGGAGATCGAGGATGTGTATGGCCTTGAAGGCAAAGAAGCTACCCGTGTAATTGTAAGGGTCACTGGTCAAGGGACGGAAGCGCAGATCCAGGACAAGATCAGGGAAGCTGGAGTAAATGAGCAGATATTTACATGGGCTGATAAGTCGGAGTCTCTCATAAGGCAGGCCATGCAAAGCATGGGTGCTATAGATGTCATGTCCAAGATCGTGAGTCTGATCGTAGGTGCAGCGCTGGTCCTTATTATTATCTATATCAATGTGCTGAACAGGAAAAAAGAGATCGGGATCCTAAAAGCGGTAGGTATCACCCCAAGATCTATTGTGTTGTCCTATGCATTCCTTAGCACCTTTTATGTTTCACTGGGCATTTTTGCAGGATTGATACTCTACTTTACACTTATGTTCTATTTCCAGGCAAATCCAGTAATATTCTATGAAACCATAGAAATAAGTCCGGTCATTGATCCTGTGCTGCTTGTTCAAAGCATAGTTACCATGCTGACGCTGTCAGTGATAGCCGGGGTCCTGCCTGCCTGGAGCGTATCCAGGGAAAGCATACTCAAAGCCATATGGGGACGGTAAACATGATCTTAGTAAAAGATCTGAAACGATATTATGGGGCAGGAGAAACTGCTGTCAAGGCTCTTAATGGTGTTTCTTTTGAAATAAATAAAGGGGAATTCGTGGCCATTATGGGTGCGTCCGGTAGTGGAAAAACTACTCTGCTGAGGATACTGGCTTTGTTGGACGATGCAACAGACGGGATGTATACTATCCGGGGGCTAGAGGTTTCAAGCCTGCCTGAAGCAGAAAGAAGTTATTACAGGCTTACACAGGTTGGTTATGTCTTTCAGGATTATGCACTTATCAATGAGATGAGTGCTGCGGAGAATGTATATGTGCTCTCTATGATGGAAGGAAAGTCAAAAAAGGAATCTTACAGAACCGCTCTTGAAGCATTAGATAAGGTTGGCCTGAATGGAAAACATGATAGAGTTCCTGATGAACTGTCTGGTGGGGAAAAGCAAAGAGTTGCTATTGCAAGAGCAATTGCAAAAAAACCTGATATCATGTTTGCTGATGAGCCATGCGCAAACCTGGACACCAACAACTCAAAACAGGTGCTGGACGTGTTCAAGGAACTGAATGAAAAATATGGACAGACGATCATTATGGTCACACATGAACCGTGGCATGTTGAGTACGTTAACAGGGTGATCACACTCGAAGATGGTACTATGATCAGCGATGAGAATAGACAAAACAGTACCGGTAGCTCTAAATGAACCTCATGGATCAGTCAGCTGAAAAGCCTGCTTCAGGCTTTTGTTCTTAGATATTCATTATTCACAAGAGAACTTCTAACTAATTAAAAATTTATTACAAAGTTTTGATATCGAGTATTCATGTTAACTCATGAGGCAAGTTCTTATCGGATTTCTACAAAACCGTATGTGGCATAATCCAATGACCTGCAGAAAAATACATATATTGATTAAAGAGTTTCTTACAGGTTTAATTTCACGCCTGAATGCATCGCAGAGGTAATGAACAGGTGAATAGGATGGATTATGATGTCATAGTTGTCGGTGGAGGACCGGGTGGTGCAATGGCCGCACGGACATGTGCTGAAAAGGGGCTGAAGGTGCTCCTTCTGGAAAAGGAGGATGTGCCACGCTACAAAGCCTGTGGGGGCGCAGTTTCCTGGAAAGCATTGCAGATCATTGGCCCTATCGACGAAGTCCAGCCTCAATATAGGTGTTATGGAGCGACGGTATACTCCCCAGCAATGCGCAAGGCTTCACACAAGCTCAAAGAAGCTGTATCCATACTTGTTTTTCGCAGCTCTTTTGATCATTTTCTATTAAAGCAGGCACAGGACAAAGGAGCTGATATAAATACCGGTGAGAAAGCTATCTCAGTGAATATAATAGATGAACAGGTCCATGTTATAACTACAAAAGGCGAATATACTGCAAAGCTCATAATCGGAGCGGATGGAGTTAACAGCACTGTTGCCAGAGAAACAGGCCTGAGGAAAAAATGGGAAGCCGAAGGCTATGGGATATGCATTGAAACCGAAATCGAACTAACCCCGGAAGATGCAGAGAAGTGTGTACTTGATAAAGAAATGATAGAAGCGTATTTTCTCAAAAGCAGGGGGTATGGCTGGATATTCCCAAAAGGAAATATAATGTCCATTGGTCTGGGCCTATGGAAACCGATAACCATCAAACCTCCACAGGCCTTTGAGGATTTCATTTCCTTCCTTTCAAAGGAAAGAGGGATAGATCTTGCTGCACATATCACTAAGAAGTTCATCCACAGAGTACCTGTAGGAGGTATGAACAGAAAGATCAGCGGAGAAAAGGTGCTCCTTGTAGGAGATGCTGCGGGTTTTGTGGATCCTTTTCTGGGTGAAGGCATATACTATGCTGTTGCAAGTGGTTCAGCGGCAGGTGAAGTGGCTGCTGAGGCGATCTATCATGGCACCGACCTTTCAGCTTACCAGGAGAACTGTAATTCACTGTTCAACAAAGATCTGTGTATAGCTTTCAAGTTCGGGAATACCTTTCATAAACACATAGAGAAGATATTCTATCTGTTCGACAAGGACCCGGAACTCTTCAGAATGTATGTGCTTACGGGAAAGGGAGTTCTGGATTACAGTAAATTTATAAAAAAATGTATCCTTCGAACACCTGTGACGCTGCTCAGAGTAGTTGGCATCACAATGAGAACTGCAAAGGAGTGAGGAGAGTAAGCTCCCTTCTGTTACTGCAAAGATCCCTATAGCACATGGCACTAAAGAGATAGCCAGTGGCGTTTGCAGCTGCGGCATTCGGCTAAGCGTCTTTAACTTCGGGCGCGGTCTGAACACCGCTTATCCCTACTTCTGACTTGCACCCACGAGGATTCGCCGTTCCATCCACGATCCATACGATCTCAACCTTCCAGTATCATTGCGTTGGTATGGCGTGGTATCGTTTCTGTGCCAGAGCCCTGGCTCTCGCCAGACACTCTTTACAAGTGTTCGTGTGCTCAGATGGTGGGGAGACTTTCCTCAGATCATTGATCCGGAGGCCGCCCTTCCTCTCTCCGGTACATAGAAAACTACATCACATATAAATGTAATGAAAAGAGACCGAAAAATTTAAGGACCAAATATCGCTCCTTATGCTTATGACCGCAATGTTCCTTGGGGCTATAGTAGAGGTACGACCAGGAACTATCTACCAGCCAGTGATGAGCAAAGACCTGACACCACGGCTGGACTTCATCCTGGTCATGGCCGGTGTTATTGGTGTAGCAATGTTAATTGCCGTTAAGATAAGAAACAGGTTCATTTACTGAACCCGATAAGATCAGAGTTCTTTGACCCCACAACCGCAACCTCGCGTCAGCAGGAAGTCCATTTTTGTACGGATCTCTTCCTGATGCATTTCAGACAGGATTTCAAATTCTTCTTTATGCTTTTCCAATATGTGTTCCATCATTTTTTTCTTTGCAGCTTCACGATCTTGTTCTATAACAATGAAATCATCATTGAAGCCAAGATCTCTACATTTCATGATCTGTAGTTTGGCCATAGTACTCCTTCTCCAAGAAAATAGGAGTTAATAGTAATTAAGGTTTAAGAAAAAAGAGTCGCATCTCCGAGCTCAGAAAAAGAAAGAGATGCCTATCACAATGAATAGAATGCCTGCAGCTGTGGAAATCGTATTCTTATTAACCCTTGCCATGAGCTGCTTCCCAATATATATAGCTGTTATGGAGAGCAACAGTAACGCAAGGATCACGCCGATGAATACCATCACAGGATCGTACCGGGTGGCAAAAAGGGCCGCAGCTAACTGTGTTTTGTCCCCCATCTCAGAGACAAGTATTAAAGAAAAACCTGATACAAAGGGACTTTTCAGTTCGTAGGAACCATTATCTTCATCCTTATCCCTGTTATACAGCATCAGAACACCAAAGATAACAAAAAGGATACCTGCAAAGATCCTCACATAATCCAGGGGCACAACAGAAGCGATAAAATCTCCAAGCACAATAGCGATCCCATCAGTTAATGCGAATGCGAGCATGACCCCTGCGAGCAAGGAGCCGTACTGCTTTGTCTTTGTGGAAAGTACAAGGACAGCGAGCTGTGTTTTATCCCCTAGCTCCGCAAGACCAACGAGCAGGAAAGGTATGAAAATGTCCTGGATCATGCTTTCTCCTTGGAAAAGGGTGTATATAAAGCAATTGTCCAACTTGAGCGTACCTGACTATAACTTGGTTTTGTAACCTCAGAATGACCAGGAACTTTGTTTGCTGTCCAATCGAATATGCTTTATACCCCGGATAATAATTGCATCCCATATTACACCAAATATCAAACACACGGAAAGGTTGGCACATTGATCGAAATAGCTATTCCAAAAGGAAGTCTGGAAGAACAAACTCTTCTGCTCTTTAAGCAGGCAGACCTTGAAATAAAGAAGACCGACAGGCAATACAATCCTACCATTAATGACCCCCGGATAAAGAAGATCAAGATCCTGCGCCCACAGGAGATCCCCCGATACGTGCATGACGGATACTTTGACCTGGGAATTTCGGGGCTTGACTGGGTAACGGAATCAAATTCCGATGTTGTGGAGGTTGCTGACCTGCCTTACAGCAAACAAGGTTCAGGGAACGTTAAGATCGTCATAGCAGTTCCCCAGGAAAGCGATATCCACAGCGCAAGGGATATTAAACCGGGTAGCAGGGTCTCTACTGAATATCCGAAAATGACAAAGAAGTTCTTTGACGACCTTAACATTCCTGTGGAGATCCATTTTTCCTACGGTGCCACGGAAGCAAAGGTCCCTGACCTCATGGACGTAGTGGTCGATCTCACAGAAAC
>CALBTS010000223.1 GCA_937968035.1 uncultured Methanomethylovorans sp. | reverse complement strand
CCACTTAGCGTTCTTCTTTAGCCAGAAAGTTCTCGCGGTACGGAGCGCCAATGACATATACCGACCTGTTACCAGCAGGCCTTTTTATCTCTATAATTATGAATCTAATTCACGCAAACCCTTCAGTTCAATCAATGCAATTCGAGTATGAAACAAATTACAGAATATTATTTCTTGATTATTAACGGTTTTATAACATGACGATCACCATCGGTTATATCCAAGTAATATACTCCTGTTTGAATTTCAGATAACAGAATATGCACGCTTGTGTTACCTTTTCCAAAGTTCATTAATTTCCTTGTCATACCTGTTTTGTCGATTAATTTAACTTGAGTGATTGTCGCTAACGAAATACTTGGAATATTTTTATCAATTTGATCACCGGATGATTGTGCTTCATCAAGAGCAATCGTTACCTCAAATGATGCGGGATTAGGATAAAGATTAACATTTGAGGCCATTGAATAGTTGCATAGGGGTGAGTAATTTCCGCCATAAATTAAAACAGTTGCACCACAAGGCGTTATGCCATTTACAGTAAGGCCTTCACCATCCCAAACACAAGGCCAGTTATATGTCGAAAGATATCCACTTCCTTCTGTAATTTCTATTAATTCACCATTTACAAACCAGTGATACTTCATTACTTCAGGATGAAGAGGACTAACTTCTGCCTGTAATGGTTCTCCAGGCATAGGAGAAGACCATAACCAAGTAATCGAAGCATCCCATGTCAGACATGGACAAAATTCAAAGGACGTAGTTGAGCATGCATCACCAATTATGGCTGATATGACTCCTCCAAGTCCATTTGGCGAACTAATCGTAACCGATCCGCCATAACCGATGTAGGGAGAGGAATTCCCATTAATTAGAAGGCCATTAGTAGTGACCCATGTAATCGGTTCCCAAGTATTAAGGTCTCTTACAGTGAGCGTTACTGCATTGCAATCTTGATCATACGTCATAAGCAAATCGTATTCTGGATTTTCCCATTCGGGACCAACGCCAACGGCATGCCAAGCATTCGTAACACTTTCAACCTCTTCACTACATCTGCCATAATAAGCTTTTGCAACCTCAATTGTCTTAATTCGTAAATCACTAAATTCATCATCAGGTACCATATATCCAGTTTCAGTTCCATAAACTATATGTGCAGCTTTATCAATTCCTACACTATCTACATTAAAAGCATCCCCATAGTCATTTGTACCTGATCCTCCAACCGATAATAAATAGAACCAATAGTTCAAGACTCCGCTATTTATATGTATACCGCAATTGTCATTAAGGAAAGGGTCTGGAGTGCAATCATCCACATCAAACCAAAAACCGTTTTGATCAGGTGATTCATATGTGTCAGGTTGGAAACGGGTGTTGGGATCATTCATTGACCTCAAACCAACATTCTGGATTATATCTTCTCCACAGAGCCATGTTTGTTTGTCGGAGGTGGCCCAATTCTCGACAGCTGCCCCCCAAATGTCAGATAATCCTTCATTTAGTGCTCCAGATTCTTTATTATTAATTAACCCTGTACCATTACCTATTGAAGCACTGCAAATACCATGGCCAAGTTCATGACTGCTTACGTCCAGACTAACCCATGGATCCCAGAAGACTCCGTCACCATAAAAAATAGCATTAAAATCTGGACTCCAAAATGCATTATCCATGTCAATTATGTTCCCATTTTCATCTCTTGTTCTCACGTGAACATAACTGTCAATTGAACTTCCATTATCATCATAGCTGTTTCGTTGGTGTACAATTTTGAAATAGTCAAAAGCCATTTCTGCACCCCAATGAGCATCTAATGCTGCATCATCCTGGAAGATATTGCCATGTTCGAGTTCTGTCCAGTTATTATCATTGTCGGTAAAATCTGTCGCATTTGCGATGCCGTTTTCAGCATCTTCCCAAGAATAAAATGGAGATCTATTAAAATTAAAAGTTCTTATATCCGTTCCAGTACTTCTCCGTGAAGTCTCCCTTAATCTATAATTACTACCCGTATAATCGGTAGTAATTGTTTTTGGCAATAAATTATACATTGTTTCAGCACTCCCGGTAGCATTTGTACGCGATACTAATGACTGGTAAAAAGCCAATTCACCTGACTCGCAATCTATATAACCTATGAAGTTGTCGAGCATGTTACCCTGAGAAAGTATTGTCTTATAAGCCAAATGTAATTTATTATCAAATCCTTTCACAATCACTAATTCATATTTCGAACTCTTTCTGACTAACGGTTTTTCAACACTGATTTCTTGTGGTAGGTCAAGAACAAGGAATTTTTCCTTATTTTTTGATGTTGCAGCTATTTTGACTGATTCATCAAATGTGAGCTTCGGGATTATCTTAAAAAATTCGGATATATGGGTAAAATTTCCATTAATCGAGACAATTTCTCCTGTCTTATCCTTATGGATAATAAATTCTGAAAATTCAACTTTTATACCCTGAAAGGTTTGCTGGTACTTTTCGTGGACCATGCCAAGTCTGTCAGTAACAACTTTATATAAATAAAACTGCGTTTCGTTTTCAGCTTTTAATACTCGTTTGAGAAACGTTTTGGAATCTTCTTTAGCAATTCCATTAAGGCTGCTATTTACATGAGCAAATCTAATAGACCCATCTTTAGTGCTGTCTATTACAACAATTTCCCTTTGGGCAAGAAGGACTTGTTGAATTCCTATTAGGAGGATTAGAAAAACTACAGCAATTAATCTTGTTTTCATGTGCTTTGATAAATTTATCAGTCAATAAGTATTAGGTTAATTATCAAAATTAATGTAATTTACAGATTAAGGATTAATACTTTAGTTGCTGAAAATCCAGTTCCAATTATCATCACTTTTTTAGCAGTCATTTTTGATATGGCTGTAAATTCAAACGCATCGCTTGGTGAGTAGGTTTTTCTAACATAATGTTTCCATGTATCGTTAGTTATGAAAATATCTCCAGAAGGGTAATATCCTAAATCATCATAGTGTTGTCCTACCCCAATAGATTGATATTCATTAATGAACATTATATTAATCATCAATGGTACTTCAATTATCGTTTCCTGACACGCAGAATTTATGGTCAAAATTCGACTATTTGACCAAAAAAAGGTCTTATATTTTGAATAAAATATCTTGCTGAAATTGTGACTATTATAGCACTTTAGACTATCCCAGGTACTTCCTCCATCAGTGGTTTTTAAATAAGAACCTTTTGGCATAAGTATAAGACCCTCATAAGGATTCTTAAATTTAATATCCCCATATGATTGGAATGATGCATGCTTTTTAATATTGATCCAGTTTTGTCCACCATCTTCTGTTTTAATTAATAAATCTGCTCCAGAAATAAAACCAGTTGATGGACTGAGAAAACAAATTGAATTTGGTGCCCTAGTTAGGTTTAAGTCCTGTATGATCCAAGTCTCCCCACCGTTGAGTGTTTTAAGTAATACTCCACATTGATTATCTCCTCCAATAATGAATCCTGTTTGCTCATTCAGGAACTGGACAGATAAAAGTGGTAATGAAGTTGGTGAAGCAATCTGTTCCCAGGTTTTGCCAAAATCAATTGTCTTAATGATCCTCCCTGTTATTGAAACCGCATAGCCTATTTTTTCATTTACGAATACAAGATCACGATAACTGTCATAAGGAATTTCTGAATCTATAAATGATATGCTGTCAATTGAAATATCAGAAGTAGGCCTAGGCTCAGATAAGCCGTTATCAATGAAATCATCATGGCGGTCACAACCGAAAGCGGTAATAAGTACTATGCTGAAATACAGAATGAATATATTTATATATTTCATTAGTAATTAGTTAAAGCAGATCGAATGACAAACTCACACTTATTAGAAGATGCGAATTGTATTTAAAAGGTTGCGTATTTGTACTTAAATTTTTTTCAGGACGACTCAGGCTTGCTGGTAACG
>CALBTS010000222.1 GCA_937968035.1 uncultured Methanomethylovorans sp. | reverse complement strand
AGATCGTATTCGGTGACTGGAGTTCAGACGTGTGCTCTTCCGATCTTGAGGACCTTGGCAGCACCTTTTCTTATACCGGAGATTATTTGGAGTATCAGAAATGTCCCCGCAGTTATATGATCTACCGCAAATACGGGTTCACGCCATCGCGTTCACAGACCATGTTTTTCGGCAGCCTGGTCCATAAGACCATTGAGGATTTGCATTACTTTTTGAAGAGCGAGGCGCAGAAAAATGGATAAACAAGCAGTCAGAAAGAAGATAGAAGAGTTGTTTGAGGCCAATTATAATCATTTAAGACATGAAACAGGCCAGGCGCTGTCGGATTTTATTAAGGATTCAGCCAAACAGCAGGTATTAGCCTATTGGGATAAATTGAATGAACTGGCCGAGAAGGTGACTGATACCGAGGTCAGGTTGGTGCTGAGCGACCAGGAAACACCGAACAAAAGGAAATTCTCTATTGAGGGCGTGGTGGATATCGTTAAGGAACATGGCGAGACCTGGATGTATGATATCAAGACCCATGATCCGGAATATATCCGGGATGAAAAAAATAAAGAGATGTATGAGAGCCAGCTGAATGTATACGCATATATATGGCAGTCCTTGAGGGGCCAGGACCTGGACAAGACTGCAATCATCTCTACATCTTTACCAAACAGTCTTCGGGTAGCTTTGGCCGGAACAGATGAAAGGCAAAAGGTCGAGGAATTGGCCAAGTGGGAGCCAATAATCCCGGTTGAATTTAAGTCCGAACGAATTGATAAGACCATCAAGGAATTTGCCAAAGTGGTAGACTGCATTGAGGACAACAAGTTTGAACCGGCCCCGATAGAGAAACTTAAGGAGAAATTCCAGCACAGCAAAAAGCCGTTTGCGGTGCATACCTGCCGGAACTGTGATGCCAGGTATTCCTGCGCCTCTTACCGGGAGTACGCCCAAGTGCGGGGAAAAAACCTGCAATCCAAGTTCAAGGAATATTTTGACGACTTTGGGGCCGATTTTGATAGGAATGAGTGGGTTGAGGCCAACCTGAACGATGAAAAAATAGCTAATATTGAATAAAAGGACAAACCACATGCCGCACCAGAAATTGCGCCCTTCGTTCTCTTTTGATGAAGAACGGATAAAGCAGTTAAAACAGATCGCGCCGGAAGCCTTTGCCGATGGTAAGATCAATTGGAAGGTACTGCAGGAAGCTTTGGGCGATAATCTGGAAGAAGAAGGCCAGGACATTGAGCATTTCGGTCTGTTCTGGCCGGGAAAGAGGGAAGCCAGGCGATTGGCGGCCATACCCAGCCAGGGTACTTTGGTGCCCTGCCCAGGAGAAGGCGTTGATGAAGAGAAAACCCGGAATATCTTTATAGAGGGCGAGAATCTTGAAGTTTTAAAGCTTTTGCAGAAGAGCTATGCAGGGCGGATAAAGATGATCTATATTGACCCGCCGTATAATACCGGGAATGATTTTGTCTATGATGATGATTTTAAGGAGCCGATAGAGGAATATTTGCGCCGGACCGGCCAGGTTGATGATGAAGGTAAAGCACTTACAACGAATAAAAAGGCTGATGGACGATTTCATTCAAGGTGGCTGAGCATGATGTATCCGCGGTTGCGACTGGCAAAATATTTATTGCGTGATGATGGTGTAATGTTTGTTAGTATAGATGACAATGAATTACATAACTTAAAACAAATAATGAATGAAATATTTGGTGATGAAAATTTTGTTGCACAGTTTGCTTGGAGAAGAACGGACAATCAGTCAAATATTGGTGATGTTGCGCGAGTAAAAGAATATGTGCTTTGCTATGCAAGAAACAAGAATACGGATTTCAAATTTGGTAAAATACAATTGAGTGAACGTGCTAAAAAGGAATATAGATATAAAGATAATAAAGGACAATTTAGGCGTTTAAACTTGATAGATAAAACAAGAGGAAGACATTATTACAAGGTAAAAACTACCAAAGGGAAAATACTAGATGGTCCATGGATTTTAGAAGAAAAGGAACTGATGGACTTGATAAATAAAGATGGCGTATATTGGGCTGATAGTGAAATTGAACAACCTTATGGGAAAATGTATCTTAACGAAAGTGAGGGCCAAATAACAAGTGATTGGCTTGACATTGATGTTGGCACTAATCAACAAGGAAGCAATGAATTAGAGGCTTTATTTGGTTACAGGGTATTTGATTTCCCAAAGCCAATATCCTTGATAAGACATTTTATTACCCTTTGTACAAATAATAACGATATAGTTCTTGATTTTTTCGCGGGTACGGCTGTTACCGCGCAAGCTGTTATGGAGCATAATTTATCAGATAACGGCAATAGGAAGTATATTGTTATCCAATTACCGGAGAAAACAAATGATAAAAAATATCCAACGCTTGCTGATGTTGCAAAGAAGAGGATAACGGCATCCTTAAAAAAGTATTCACCCAAATTGAAAGACAATGGATTTTTATCTTTTAAATTAGACACTTCTAATTATAAGAGATGGACAAACTATGATGGTACTGATGCAAAACAATTAGAAACTCAGTTTGAAGAATATGAAACACCTTTAAAAACAGGTTGTAAAAAGAAGGATTTGCTAGTTGAAATAATGCTTTTGGAAGGTTTCCCGTTAGATAGTAAGACCGATAAAATGAAAGGCCTGGATAAAAATAAAGTAGAAATTGTAATCAGTGATTTCTGTGAGCACCGGCTATTGGTTTGTTTAGATGATAAAATATACGCCGATACAGCCAAGGAACTACAATATCAGGAGAACGATATCTTTATTTGCTTGGACAGCGCTTTGACCGACCAGTTAAAGCTTACTCTGGCCGACAAGCTCCTGTTAAAGACCATTTAAGGCCGTCAAAATGCCGCAGTTAAAATTCAAATTCGATCCCAACCAACCCCACCAAATAAAAGCCATTGACAGCGTGGTGGGTTTGTTTGACGGTCTGCCCAAAGGCGATACCAGCTTCAAACTGGGCGACGATGTGGTCCCCAATCTTCCACCGCACGAAGCCTTGGAAGAGGGCTGGCTGGCGTCCAATCTGAATGCCGTGCGTAACAAGAACGAATTGCCCGATCTGATGACAATGGACTTTGACGACGGGCTTGGTTTGCCGGAGCTTGGGGTTAATCCCTGGAGGTATCCTTCCTTTACCATCGAAATGGAAACAGCCACCGGCAAGACCTATGTCTATTTGCGGACCATCCATGAGATGAGCCAAAAGTACGGTTTCCGCAAGTTCATCATAGTGGTTCCCAGCATTGCCATCTACGAAGGGGTTATCAAAGCCTACCAGATCACCAAGGAACATTTTAAGACACTTTACGGCAACCAGCATGTCCCGCTGATTGTCTATGATGGCCAGCATATCAGCCAGCTTAAGAGTTTTGCCAGCTCCACATATACCAATATCCTTCTTATTACACTGGATTCGTTCAACAAGGCCAAGAATGTCATCTATAAGCCCACCGAAAAGCTGATGGGCGAAAAATTGCCTTTTGAATACCTTCAGGAAACCCGGCCTATCCTGATTTTGGACGAATGCCAGAATTACCTGAGTGAGATATCCAAACAAGCCCTAAGAACACTCCACCCATTATTAGCCCTGCGGTACAGCGCCACCCCCAAGGAAAATCCCAATCCGCTATATATTCTTAATCCGGTGGAGGCATTTAAACTTAATCTGGTGAAGCGCATAGAGGTTTACGGGGTCCGGGAGCTTAACAATTTCAACAAGCAGATTTCTCTGGTAATGGAAGGTCCTGTTACCCGCAGTTTAAAGGCTAAAGTGAGGGTTTTAAAGAACAATAGAGGTCGGCTCGAAGAGACTGTGATGGAGTTGAAAAAGGGTGACGATCTTTACACTAAGACGCATAACGATAATTACAAAGGCTATGTAATTGAGGAAATCGATGCCCGTTATGATGCAGTCAGGTTCAATAATCAAGAAGTGCTGACTTTGAGGGATGCAGGCGACACACGGATGACCAAGAAAGAGATCTTCCGTCGCCAGATAGAGGAAACGGTTACGCGTCATTTCATGAAACAGGAGGAATTGGCGGATAAGGGCATCAAGGTCCTGTCGCTTTTCTTTATCGACAAAGTAGCCAGTTACCGGGATGCCGACGGCGTGGTCCGCATTCTTTTTGATGAAATCTTTGAAAAACACAAGAAGGATTACAAATTCTTTGCCAAGCATCAGGCCGATGAGGTCCGGGATGCCTATTTTGCCCAAAAGAGGGATAAAAAGGGCAACGTGGAAGAAATTGATCTGCCTGACGAAAAGAAGAACCAGGCTGAACGGGAACTGGAGAAGGCCGCCTATGAACTGATAATGAAAAATAAGGAACGGCTTCTTTCCTTTGACGAGAAGGTCAGTTTTATCTTTGCCCATTCCGCTCTTAAGGAAGGTTGGGACAACCCCAATGTCTTTCAGATCTGCACCCTGCGGGATACCCAGTCAAAGATCGGAAGAGCACACGTCTGAACTCCAGTCACCGAATACGATCT
>CALBTS010000221.1 GCA_937968035.1 uncultured Methanomethylovorans sp. | reverse complement strand
TAAACCAACCTGAACCTCTGAGAACCGCCTACAAAAAATTCCTGATCGCTTACACCTTTCAACTACTCAGCCTCAATGTCCATAAGCAACTGATCCTGAAGATCGCTGACGAATTACTGGAGAAAAAAACACTTTCCTATGAGCAAGTCCAAGAGATTGTTGACCAATATGTCGGGACAGAATAGTTGGCTGTTGTATTATTTCTTGTGATGAATGTCAATCTCAATCCCAACAACCCACGCCTGAAAATTCGAGAGTGAACTTATTACATTTTGGGCATAGATTGCCTTGTCTACATAATTTATAATCACCCCATTGGTGATAACTATCTCTGTTTTGTGATTTCTCATCCGACAAGGTCTCATCATCATAGAACACAAGGTTTGGATTTTGCTTAACAACCTCTTCCTTGTTCATGATATTAGCCATGCCAACCTCTTTTTTATCCTTATCCAGAACCGGGTAATCGCAACAGGTTGTGAAATTTGCGAAACCACCACCATAATAAAGGTCTTTGGTTTCATAGCCACAGTTTTTGCATGTTCCTTTGATGATGCTTCCCATGATTGCCAATTATTTATTTAGTGCTAAGGGATATAGACCAAGTGGTTAAGTAAATATTCTGGATTTCAAATTAAAAAAGGCGGTTCACAATTTATTAAACCGCCTTCTTTTCATATCAGATGAGAATATTGACTACCAGCCATCTTCATGATAGAGTGACTGAATCTCTGAGTATTCTAATGCTCTCTTATACAATCTCACATCATCTAAGATTCCTTTGTAATATCCATGATGGGGCGTTCCGAATAGATAATATACTCCAAAAGCGAGGTAACATCCCTGTGCTGCCCATATATTGCCTTCTGCAAAAGTTTCTTTTTTAAGTTCCCCGTTAATATATATCTGAAGCGTTTTGGCAATCCCGTCATATCTTAAAATGATGTGATTCCATTGAGTTTGGTTCAAATCATCTGTTACTCCGAATTCAGTTGGGGCAGAACCATCGTAACTACTATTAGTTGTAACTCCAACGGATACGGAATTTTTGCTGACAGAAGTTTGTATTCTGCCTTGGTTGCCAGTATGAATAGGTAATCCATAATCATCATCTGCTCCCCTTATGATCCAAAATGACAAAGTTGCAGTTAATTCGTTATCGACAAGACTTGAAGGTGCAATTGCAATATAATCATTAACACCATCAAAAGAATACGCATTATTCGACTGCCCAAACCTGTCTACTGTTAGTATCGCTCCATTTACTGTCCCGTTGTGGTTATTTCCACTTTCATCATTTGCATTTCCGGTAAACGACCAGTACCCAACTAAACCACTCGTAGGTGGGGGCGGATATAGGGTTGTAAATGTCATGTCACTACCATATGTCGTACCCACAG
>CALBTS010000220.1 GCA_937968035.1 uncultured Methanomethylovorans sp. | reverse complement strand
CGCTCATAGCCGATATCCCTAACAAATTTCTCCCTTTCTGTGTCTTCTCTGGCGCCATGTATCTGTACCACTCTTGATTGTGCAGCTTCGGTGATAGCTCTTCTCACTGCTATGGAAGGGTCGAGGTGTGAACCCGCACCCATTACAAGCAGTGCTGGGTCTTTCAGCCGTACATCATCCATGGCAGTTACCACTGTAGGGACATCAGTGTCATGGAACAGCAGCCAAAGTTTGATGTCAATACCATTCTCTCTGCACATCTGAGCAAGTCTGTAGTTCTCCCCGTCATCTTCAGTGAGCACTATTTCCTTTCCGGGAAAACGGTTGAACTCAGCAATGCTTAATGCATCCCTTTCTAAGACTTCCAGCAGTCCATGAAAAATAGCCTCCTCAATAGTGTTACCAGCCGCCAGACCATTTGTATTGGTACGGAAAAGCTTCACAGACAGTCCCGGGGCATCGTAAGGATGATATACGGCATTAGAGGGTACCAGAACCTCTTCTTTTTTCAGCAGGTCCCATCCGGTGGTCCATTCAATACGGGAAGAAGGCATCGGCTTTTCGGGAGGCAGGAGCGATTGCGGCTCGATAAGATCATAATTTCCACTGGCAATTTCCGGAGTCTCTATGAACTCTTTGGAGGCTATGCTCTCCTGAACATCTTTATTTATACCACTACGCTCCGCAAGACATCTCTCAAAGCTTTCCATGATCGCAGATATGCGCGCTTGCACCTCATTTGCTCCCTTTCCGGAATATACGGAGATGGCGCCCTCAGCGGCGCTGGGCCTGATGCTGGAGAATACGGGTATGCCTATCCTGTCGAGGTCAGTGATGTTGGCAATACGGGTCACTCCGATATTCTTGAGCAGGGGTTGAACCCTTTGAAGGGTCTCCTCTTCCGTGAACACACGCTGGGTTCCCTCTATATAGATAAGGGATTCATCTATGGTTATCTCGGGCATTAGTATCGAAACTCTCTTGCATATATTATATGTTTTACGACGCCGATCTTGCCCAGATATCTGATAGGCGCCAGATATTTATATAATTAGGGCTAAATAGAAGTTTCAGCAAGCCACAAATAGATAAATATGTTTACTATGTAAATAATAATATCTGGAGGCTTGTCCTGTCTAAAAAGAGAGATGAGGTATAATATGAATACAAAAATACAAGAGAAAAGTAGGAAAACTGATTCCCGCCATTCATCCACTGATTGTTATACAGTGGTAGGTGGAGTGATCAGAGGCAGGCTTGACCCAGAAGATATGGACCTGTACCGTTTCATGGTCGGTGGTCTTCAGGCGAAATAGCCTGCAAAACTATTTTTTACAGGCTGGCGTATTAGGTCGCATGTACGATCTGCCAGCAATAAGAAAGGATTTCCCTCTTCTTGAGGAATTTATATATCTGGACAATGCTGCCACAACACAGACACCTGTGCCGGCAGTAAAAGCCATGGAAGAATATTTTTACAAATATGCCGCCAACCATGGCAGGGGAGCCCATAGGCTTGCGCGGATGACTACCGATAGGTATGAAAATGCCAGAGAGGCAGTTGCATCATTCCTTAACGCTGATGTTACAGGAACAGTTTTCACCCGAAATGCCACAGAGAGTATCAACATGGTGGCTTACGGCTTGCAGTGGCATCATGGAGATCATGTGATAGTTTCCATTGTGGAACATCATTCTAACCTGTTACCTTGGTTGCGGTTGCGGGACCAGGGCGTAGAGGTAACAGTTGTACAGGTTAATGAGGAAGGGGTTGTGGACCCTGAACAGATCGAGCTATCCATAACAGATAAAACACGTTTTGTAGCTGTCAATCATGTGACAAACGTGTTCGGCTCAATCCAGGATATCAGAACAATGGTCAGGATAGGTCATAAAAATGGTTGTCAGATACTTATAGATGCTTCGCAGTCCGCAGGGCACATGCCTCTTGATATGAAAAAAGTAGGAGCGGATTTTCTGGTAACTCCAGGACACAAGGGTTTACTGGGTCCTCAGGGTACCGGTATTCTCTGTCTCAGGGATCATGATTCCATAAGACCAATGTATTTAGGAGGAGGTATGGTGAGTTCTGTATCGATCGACAGTTACCAGATAGAAGCAAGTCCTGCACGTTTTGAGGCCGGGACGCCCAATATTCCCGGAGTCATTGGCCTTGGCAGGGCTGTGGAATATGTACAGGATGCAGGCATTGAGAATATAGAGAAGCATGAAACAACATTGGCAAAGAAAGCTGCTTCTCTGCTGGCTGAGATCCCTCAGGTGCAGGTGTATGGTCCTGAGAACAGGGCAGCAGTTGTGCCTTTCAATGTACAGGGCATGAATCCGCATGATGTGGCCATTATCCTTGACCAGACATGTAAGATCTGTGTGCGTAGTGGTTATCACTGTGCTATGCCCGCAATAGAGAACGTTGGCCTTAAAGGCACAGTACGTGCATCCTTTGCTCTGTATAATACAATAGAAGAAGTAGAAAAACTCGCAGAAGCTGTTTCGAGCATAGCTGCACTTGTTGGCTAATAGTATATATCTTACATACAAGAAGCACATCAGGTTCAGGTGGTTCATTGGAAGAAATAAAAATCCGGAATGCTGCAATAGACGATATAGAACATATTATGGAGATCGAGCACGAATCGTTTTGTGAAACAGTGTATGAGGATCGATCTGTATTTTTAGACCGGATCTTAACTTTTCCGGATGGCTTCTTAGTTTTGGAAGTAGACGGACAGGTTTGTGGATATATTTCCTCGGAGATATGGGACTACCTAGAAGAAATAAAAGAGGATATGTTCAATCTTAATCACAGTATCAGTAAGCTTCATGTAGCCACCGGATCAGAGCTTTATATATCTTCGATAGGCCTCCTTAAAAAGCATCGTGGTAAAGGATATGGAAAATTATTGTTTTCAGAGCTGTCCAGGAGGACCACTGAAAAATACAGCATCTCAAGTATTATCCTGATAGTTTCAGTTCAATGGACAGCTGCAAAAAATATCTATGAGAAGAATGCTTTTGAGGAAGCAGGAAGGATACATCGGTTTTTTGATGACGAAACTCATTCGGATGCCATTGTGATGAGAAAATATCTCTAAGATGATCTCACCATGCCTTTCTAGACAGGTTGTTCAGATACTATTGAAACAACATTTTATATTAATATAATGTAATCTACTTCATGAATAAGGGAGGCATTTGATTGAGCAAGGACATGTTGATGTGGGATGAAACTATATTCAGGAATCCCGAAATACTTGAACTTGACCATGTTCCGGAATATT
>CALBTS010000219.1 GCA_937968035.1 uncultured Methanomethylovorans sp. | reverse complement strand
AAGGAATGCAGCGGGCAGGTTGCAGATGCCATTCGGGCTTTCTCATTGAGCCAGGATCTGCATGATCTTGAAGGACTGGAATGTGATTGCAGGTATTTGTGGGAAAAGGTCCTGGTTCTGGACGATCTCAGTTTTGGCTCCCCTGTCCTGGAGTGAATCTCTCACTCCCCGTCCTCGCCTCTGTAAACCATTGTCCCTATCCCTGTATCGGTGAAGAGTTCCAGCAGGACCGAGTGAGATACGCTCCCATCTATTATATGCACTCTTTCCACACCACTTTCCACTGCGGTCACAGCACCCCTTAGCTTGGGCACCATGCCGCCTGAGATGACTCCCTCTCTCACCAGTTTTTCCACATCCTCAAGTTTCACTCTGGATATGCGGGAAGACTTATCTTCGATGTTCCTCAGGATGCCCGGTACATCTGTCATGAGAATGAGTTTCTGTGCCCTCAGAGCTGCAGCGATATCTCCGGCCACTGTATCTGCATTTATGTTGAGCCCTCTCCCACTGGAGTCTATGGCAATGGGGGATATTACAGGAATATAACCATGTTTTGTAACAATTTCCACAATCTCTGTGTTGATGATCTCGGTTTCTCCCACCCAGCCCAGGTCAACCTCATGCTCCATGTTCTCTATCATTACCTTTTGGGCAGCTATTTTCTTTGCAACGATGAGCTTACCATCTTTGCCGGACAGGCCAATTCCCTTTCCTCCATGTTTACCTATGAGGGATACGATATCGGTATTGATATTACCTACCAGTACCATGCGTGCAATTTCAAGGGTCTCATCATCTGTGATGCGTAATCCACCTACAAATTTGGGTTTCTTTCCCATGCGGTTCATCTTCTCGGTGATCTCCGGCCCCCCTCCATGCACTATGATCGGGTGTATGCCCACGAACTTCAGCAGCACTACGTCTTCAATGATATCGCTCATTATCTGTTTATCAACCATGGCATGGCCACCTACTTTAATGACCATTATGGCATTATGGAACTTCCTGATATAAGGAAGAGCCTCTATCAACACGTTCTCTCTTTTCAGTGTCACAGTCCACCCTCACTGGTGAGTCAATTACCAATAAAAAGTATCAGTATTGATATAGGTTCCAATATATTATCTTTATTGGACCATAAAAAGAAGATTTATTGAAAGAGAATGGTACCAGAATCTGGTAACCAGAAAAATGAAAAGTGATTTTATTAAGGCTTTAGATCTTGTCGAGCTTCTCTATGCCTACTTTCTTCACGAATGGCTTGCTGATCTTATCAGGCATCCAGTCTGGCTTGTTCTTTGGAGCATCTACATTTTCTCTCCAGCCCTTGAAGACATGGATCTTTTTGGTTCCCCTCTCACGGAGCTTTATGGTTTCTGGCTTTGCTTTTGTTCCCTTGCCGCGGTTAGCGACCTTCAATGCTGCCTGACGTGGCTGTTTTCCGGTAAATACACCGTGTTCATTTCCGTTCTTATCTCTCAGTACAAAGTTCCTAGTTTCAACCATCATGTCACCTCATTGCTTGCATGTGATTTTTACTCGATAAACCTATTCTGCACATATAGTATATATATTTTTCTTTTAATGTTGCCTTTCGATTCTGGTTTATACCAGTTGGATTATCGGGCGTACTCATAATCCTGTTTAAATTATATTGCTGTTTAAATATTTTAATTTATCCCTGCTGCAACACAACATTTACATGCAATGAATTCATTTCCTTTACCAAGTACACATAAAAACGGACCCATCTCACTTTTACATGAATGTGATCTGTTCTTAGAGGTAATGTTATGGAACTTTCTACTGTCATATTGCCGGATATACAGGCCAATAAGCCCAAAATACCTATCAACCTGACTCGCGTAGGTGTGACCAATGTTAAAAAACTGGTAGCTGTCAAAAGAAAAGACAAGCGCCCTGTCATGCTTATATCAACATTCGATATCTTTGTTGACCTGCCTTCTGACAGGAAAGGGGCCAACCTTTCCCGCAATTTCGAAGCAGTTGATGAAGTTCTGGAAAAAGCGGTGAATATGCCCGTTTACGAGATCGAGCAGCTATGCAGTGATGTTGCTCTCAACCTGCTCGTGAGGCATGAATATGCTACAAGGGCAGAAGTCCATCTAAAGAGTGAATACGTTATCAAAAGGGAATCCCCCTCCACTAAAATGGAATGTCAGGAAGTGGTGGAGATCTTCGCTGAAGCGAAAGCAAGCAGGGAAGACGCAGGTAATATCAGTATCACTAAGCTCATAGGTGCGGAAGTGGTAGGAATGACCGCTTGCCCGTGTGCCCAGGAGATCATGACGGACAATGCCCGTAAACAGCTTGAAGAAATTGGTGTGGATAACAGAAAGATCGCCGAATTCCTCCATCGTGTGCCCATGGCAACCCACAACCAGAGGGGAAGAGGAATTATTTCCATTGAAGTTGCAAGTGATGATTTCATATCTCTTGAAAAGGTGATATCTATCATCGAGAGATCAATGAGCTCAAGTGTCTTCGAATTGCTGAAGCGTTCTGATGAAGCAATGGTAGTTCAGACGGCCCACAAGAATCCTAAGTTCGTGGAAGACTGTGTGCGTACCATGGCTCATAATGTTGTTAAAGAGTTCAAGGACCTTCCGGATGATGCGATCGTGACCATTAAGCAGATAAACGAGGAAAGTATCCACCGCCATAATGCCTTTGCTGAAAGGGTTGCAACCATAGGCGAACTTCGTAAAGAGATCACTAACTGAATCTTTTTCAGTTTGTTTCGATCACCAGTCTGACTGGGTAAAAGAATGTGATAACATGGATGAAGGTTCAGATCCAATCCCGGCCCAGGATCTAAACGGGGCTCCTATCACTATTGGTTCATATGTGCTCTATATCAATACAGGTACTGCAGGTCAGGTTATTGAACTTAAGCAGGAAGAAGATACAACGTGGGCCTTGTTGGACACCACCGGACTGTACTACAATGTCCAGGCTCTTGTGATAACGGATGCAAGCGCCATCAAAGTGAAAAAAGAACATGAAACTGGCAAAGTGGATGTAGACGATCTTGCCAGGGAGCAAACACAGGAAAAGATCGTTGATATCGGCCAGGTGACAGGCGGAGGATAACATCCTCCTGTGATCTTGTTACATTTTCTGTCACAGCATATTTTCTTTTTCAAGCAATGTAAGTGAACGGATCCATTCTCCTTTTGGCTCACGTGAAGTACCTACCACGAGCCTTTTTTTCTCGCCTGTTATTTCAACCACTCCCTGAGCTTCGATAAGCTCTCCGGGTAACGCCTGTCCTGCGTAAGTATGAGTGTAGGATAACACGTGGTCTATTTCAGGATGCTCCACTTTATATACTGCAGGGCTATCAAAGGCAAGATCTGTATTTGTCACTGTTGCCTCGATTCTCATGGTCCCAGTGTCCTTTCCTCTTGCAGGGGGCTCTTTTATCTGTTCCCAGTCCCTCACGAAAAGCAGGTCGAAATATGTGCCTTCCACCATACCTCTGTTCCCTTTCCGTTTCTCATGGACTACGAACTCCTCAAAGGATATCTCTGGAATGCGCTTTTTGTATATCCTTTGCCACATCTCCATATTTATATCCTCTATTGGTCCGGATCTTTTCTTTTCTTCGGCGATGGCATCCCTTGCTATGAACCAGTATTTTCCATATACCACAAAATCCACATCAGAGGTCTCGTTCTGTAATCCCGGCAACAAAGAGCCAGTGACTCCCATATGTGACCTTGGTACTCCTGCTTTTTCAAGAACTTTTACGATTACAGCTATCCGACTATCTGAGGCTACAAGACGCTGTATGGCCTCATTGGGGGAGAGTATCCTTTTCACCTGCTCTTCAGGCACCACATGTACATCTTCCACCCATTCAG
>CALBTS010000218.1 GCA_937968035.1 uncultured Methanomethylovorans sp. | reverse complement strand
TCAAACTTCATGATCTTTGAAGAACGAATTCGTGCTGTGATGCCTACTGAGGGCGGTATGTGGGTTGCTGCTGACCAACTTTACTATCTGTCAGGTCGTACACCTGCTAATATGAACAAAAAGGCAGTTGAACCTGTCAAAGTGGTAGAGGGTTCTGATGTTAAGATTATTGGAGCCTATATCTTTATTGAGAACACCCCCATCGGCTACAAATGGTTGGTAACAACCGATAAGGGGATCTTTGTCTGTTTTAATGATGGTATTGCATTGAATATGACTGAGAAGAACGTAGTCTTCCCTGAATCTGACGAAGGCACTGCTGTATTCGTTCAAGAGGACGGGATTAATCGATACATGGCCCTGCTTAAAGAAAAGCGGGATTCTGATAACACTGCCGTTGGTGATCTAGTCACCGCTACAATTATTCGTAACGGCGTAGAAATTCCTTAATTGGAGAGAACAATGGAAACAAACTTTAATGTCCGTATCGCCGAAGCTCTTCGTAAGAAGATGGAGCGTAAAGACAATTTTCGTGCTGGCGGCTATTTCACTATTGAGCATATTCGTGATGGTAAAGTCATTCATACTGAAGATACCCCGAACATCGTTGTGGATGAAGGCCTGACCTATATTCTGGATGTTGCTCTGTCGAATGCTACTCAGAATGCTAACCACTATATTGGTATTTTTAAGAACAACTATCCTCCGGTTGCTGGTGATGTAGCTGCTACTTTTGCCGGTGCTGGTGTAGCAAACGAGATCTCAACCGAGGTTGATGAGACTACTCGCCCTGCATGGACTGAGGCTGGTGTAACTTCTAAGACGATTACCAACTCTGCTTCTCCTGCTGCGTTTACTGCTAATACTACGGTTAGTGTCTATGGTGCTTTCTTGATTAGTAACAATACTATGGGCGGTACCTCTGGTAAACTGATTGCTGCCTCTAAATTCTCTGCTGTCCGTAACCTTGTAAGTACTGATGTATTGAACGTCACCTATACGTTGACTATCGCTGACGCCTAATGAAGTTCACAGGTCCTGTACGATTTATCCTTAAGGGGGATGAGAACCTTGCAATGAGTTATACTAGTCGATCCAGACTATTATTGCAACAGGCTAAGGATCGTATGGGGCCTGATAAGGCATATTGGAATAGAACACTCCCTGATGGTACTGAGATTACGGTCTCTTCATTAGGAGGGGTTAATCAGGTGTGGATTACTACACCTGCACCTGATGATGTACCATTCCAGAAGCAAGGTTATTTAGTATTATCTTCTGAGGAAGACCAATACTACCCAATTTATAAATACAATCCATATCAAGTTGTAAATAACCCTACCGAAGATACAGTAGCTGGAAACATTGAGTGGGTTGGACGTAATGCTACCATATTAAGTTGGAATGGGGGCAGTAATAGGTATACTGTTGCTGGTACTGGTACTGCAGTATATTTCCGAGGATCTAAATATACTGATGCCCCAGCTAATGTAAAAGGTGCTGCCATATCAAATGGTCATATCATAGTAGCCACAACAAGTGCTATGTATCATAGACCTTTTAAACCAACTGGATATACCGATACGGATCTATATGATGAAGATCTTTCTCCAGAAGGATGGAGGGAGATTAGTCTAGGAGCTTTACCCCTTACTGGAATAGTAACAGCTCTGGCAGACTACACTGGTCTGAAGTGGACAGGTAAGTATTCTGACACCCTTATTTATGATTGGATATTAGAGTATAACTCAATCAATAATACCTTTTCCGTATCAACTATAGATAATACAGATCAAGATTACTATAGTGCTACTTTTGTGAATAATACCAGACTACCATTTACCGGCTCTGGTGAAATTGCTGATGAGTATAATATTGAGAGCGATTATGGAGACTGCTTTCAAGAAATAAGTATGGGCGGCTTAAATATAGGTAGAGACGACTATCGCTATGTTGGCAATTTTAAATATTACTTAGGAAAAGACTACGATTCTGATGGGAATCTTTTATCAGCATCTACTCAAAGTGGAGCAGAGGTATTCTATATACCTGGTGAGTGGAGGTGGGGATCAGCAGCTACTCAGTACTTTAGAAGATCATATACATTTTATGGGTCACACCCAGACTTCTATAAGGATATCCATACAGAACATACAGCAGAAATAACCCAATACTGGACAGAAGTATTAACAGAAGCTAAACAGACATGGACTGTTGGTAATCTAACCAGACAATGTGTTTCTTATAGATATACTCGTAGGGAGAATTATAGGACTTCTCCAGAATCTGGATCACACTCATCCATTACTGACACAACCGATGGA
>CALBTS010000217.1 GCA_937968035.1 uncultured Methanomethylovorans sp. | reverse complement strand
TTTAATTTTATTTTTACTTGTTATTTTAAAAAGGATATGGGGTTAAATATATAAAATATAAACCTTAATGTAAGAAGGTCATAACGGTATAGTGTAGGTGTATTATATTTTATAGGCTGAAGTTATTATTACAAAAGTATCATTATTTTGAGTCTAATTTGCTTTTTTGCATAAACTTTGGATATCAAATTGGAGATGCTTTTTAAAGCCGAAATCTAATAGTGGTATTTAAATGGAAAAATACAGTAAACATCAAAAAGAAATAGCAGCAAAAATTGATTCTGAAGAATTTTTGCACAAATGGCAAGATTGGAAATGGCAACTAAAACACTCAATTCGAGACATTGAAACTTTCGAAGAGTTACTTGGGATAAGTTTTCATTCCTCTGAAAAAGAGAAACTTAAAGACACGGTGAAAAAGTTTCCTTTGTCTATTACCCCTTATTACTTGTCACTCATTGATTCTGCAGATTTCAGAAATGATCCTATTTTTCTCCAATCATT
Organism: uncultured Methanomethylovorans sp.; assembly: GCA_937968035.1. Taxonomy (GTDB): domain Archaea; phylum Halobacteriota; class Methanosarcinia; order Methanosarcinales; family Methanosarcinaceae; genus Methanomethylovorans. Next base: position 1,980 of record CALBTS010000217.1, on the reverse strand, counting down.
CCCTTCTCCAGATGAATTAACAATTTTAGATGAGGAGCTCGAAGATCCCCTTTCTGAAGAGACCGATAGCCCAGTTGAAGACATCACGCATAGATACCCTGACAGAGTTCTGTTCCATATAAGCAACATTTGTTCAATGTACTGTCGCCATTGTACACGCAAAAGAAAAGTAGGGGACATAGATTATATTCCTGGAAAAGAGGAGTTGCTCAAAGGAATCGAATACATCAGAAACACTCCAGAAGTAAGGGATGTCTTGTTATCTGGTGGAGATCCTTTGATGCTATCTGATGATTATCTGGACTGGATACTTTCAGAAATAAGTAGTATTCCTCATGTTGAAGTCATCCGTATTGGCAGCAGAATGCCCGTAGTACTCCCATATCGTATTACAGACGACCTTGTGAACGTTTTGAAGAAGTACCACCCAATCTGGCTAAATACTCATTTTAACCACCCTCGAGAGATCACATCTTCTTCTAAAGCGGCACTCAAAAAGCTTGCAGATGCAGGCATACCTCTTGGAAACCAAACTGTACTTCTTGCAGGTGTGAATGATTGTCAGCGAATCATAAAAAAGCTTGTTCACAAGTTGGTTCAGAGCCGTGTTCGCCCATATTACCTCTATCAGTGTGATCTTTCTGAAGGGCTTTCACATTTCAGGACCCCAATAGGCAAAGGAATAGAAATTATGGAGAACTTAATTGGTCACACTAGTGGGTTTGCAGTACCTACATACGTGATTGATGCTCCACATGGTGGTGGTAAAATACCAATTATGCCAAATTACATAATTTCGTGGTCAACAAATCGTGTAATTCTCCGTAATTATGAAGGGATCATTACCACATACAAAGAACCTGACTCATATAAGCAGGTATATTGTGACCGTAAATGTGATAATTGCCATCTTCAGCTTAAGCTTGAGGATGCCACAGAATGCAAAGAAATTGGAGTTGCCAAACTGCTTGCAGACCATGATGATGCTACAACCCTTGTTCCTGAAGACAATGCCAGGATGGAGAGAAGAAATTAATGGATTCTATTGTAAAAGTAGGAAAATCCATTATTCAGCATGGAAAATATAATGACAGAATATATTTGATGAAATTGGATAAAGGCGACCTGCCTTCACTTCTTGATAAGATTGATACTCTTGCAGAACAAAAATGCTATTCCAAAATATTCGCAAAGGCTCCTGGTTCCTGCAGGAAACTGTTTTGTGAATACAACTATCTTTGTGAAGTAGTAATTCAACAGTATTATGGAAAAGAAGATGCGTTATTTATGAGTAAGTTCCTGAGTGACGCTCGGTCGGTAAATACTCTGAATGAAATACATGAAGATGTTCTGAAAACTGCCTTGTCAAAAGAAGGAAAACAACTTTCTTCTATTTCACCAGAATATACGATCAGGATCTGTGATAAGAACGATGTTGAACAGATGGCTGATGTTTACAAGAAAACCTTTAAAACCTATCCTTTTCCCATACAAGACCCTAATTACCTGTTAAAGGTTATGGAAGAAAATATCGTGTTTTTTGGGGTTTTCAACGAAGATAAACCGCTTGCAGTCTCCTCTGCCGAAATGGATATTGAAAACTCAGGGGTTGAGATGACCGATTTTGCAACATTACGTGAATTCCGTGGGAATGGTTTTTCTTCACATTTACTTGCACAAATGGATAAAGAAATGAAAAAACGTGGGATAAGGACAGCATACACTATTGCAAGAGCAAAGTCTTATGGAATGAACACTGTGTTTGCAAAATCTGGATATACATATTGTGGGATGCTAGTTAATAACACAAATATATCTGGGAATATTGAAAGCATGAATATTTGGTCTAAAAAATTAGAAATCGATAGTTAATGCTTTCATATTAATCAAAATAAATATATCTCAATTATTTTTATGTAGCTTAAGCTCTATAGAATATCAATTGAAATCACAATCAATAGCCAAAAATCTACAAAAAGG
>CALBTS010000216.1 GCA_937968035.1 uncultured Methanomethylovorans sp. | reverse complement strand
CAACCGTATCGATTTCTCTGACATTTTTTTTGATTTCTTGAGCAACTTGATATAATATTTTGTCTCCATAGAGATGGCCATAGGTATCGTTAAATGATTTGAATTTATCAATGTCCATCATCATATAGAATACATCGTAATTTCCTTCCTTTGCTTGTTTGTACTCATAGATGATAATCGATTCCAAGTAATTTCGATTGTAGATTCCAGTAAGTTTATCATTGAACGCCAGATCCGTCAGTTTTCTACCTTCAATTTTTTCGGTTACATCGACACAACTACCGATTTATCCGGCAAATTTTCCGTCCGAATCCTCAAATGGAACCCCTCGATCATTAATCCAACGCATAAGCCATCGTGACGCATTAATCGATACTCCATCTCAAATGCCTTACGGATTTGAAAAGATTCCAAATATGTTTTCATACAAAAATTCATGTCATCGGGATGTACTCGAGTCAACCAACCAGCGCCAACTTCTTCATTTAATTTTTTACCTGTAAAATTTAACCAAGTTTCGTTAAAATAGTCACAGTTCGCATCGAGTCCAGATCGCCAAATCATATTCGGTGAAAACTCGACAATCGCTTTGTATTCTGAATAGGTAAGATTCAAAACCATCCTCCAAATGTAAATTTTTACTCACATTTTCTTTAACAAGACGAGTCCAATCGAGAGTTCATACATTTTTTAAGTATACTCACTAATTCATATTTTTCAATGCTATCACGGCTTTTTATCAATAATGAAACTAATGGCGGCGTTGAATTTTGTAACAACATTGCATATGAAGCGATAATCCACAGTGTTATTCTCTCTCATAAAAAAGCGCAAATGAATCATCAAGAGGTTTCAAGTTTACTACCTTACAGCAAAGTATCCCAATAACACTTCAAAACGAATAGCGAGACTCCAATCGCCGTCGTGACGGAATTGTCCGCCATATATAAAAGTACCCAACAGAACTCGCTGTTGGGTGTTCAAATTTCTACTTGGGTGTTTATGTTTGACAGTTACTTAGATTCTCCAGATTGGATTGGTGTAAAAGAAAAAAAGTCTAATACAACAGTATCAAACCTTTACGTTCTTTTGAGTTATATGACCTAATTTAATTCAAGCTTGTATTCATTGCGAATCCTTCATCTCAAAAACCGTCGTTATACCATAATTACAAAGTTATATTTGCATTCAAACTCGTGTCAAAGTCGGGCTAGCATCAACTTGTAATTGATGCTGAAATCAACCATTAATCTTCTTTTCTAGATCCCTAAGAGAATCCATTATCTTATTAAATGAGGGTTTATCCCCAAACAACATATCTTGCATTGCTTTGTAATCTTTTTCAAGTTCGTCAATTCGATACTGATCAGGAACAAGTTTTAATGTTCCTTTCTTGGCTAAATCATATCTAGCCCACCCTCTTGGATAGAATTTCTTTTTAAATTCAACGACTCTATCAAGAAGATCAATATCTTCTACTAAACCTTCTATCGGCATACCTAGTGACATCATATACAAATCATAATAATGTCTTGAATATCGATCAGGGATGATTGATGTGCTCGGACGATTTGCTTCATGATGAAGTATTGTTGCTTTCTCCCAAAAAGTTCTTGCTGGTTTCACTGTAAGTACTTCTGCAAATGGTTGATTCATAACATTAGGGTAATAATCATTGATGTATGGACTAACTCTGATGACCTCTGAAGGTGTCCATGCTGCTAGGGGTCCAAACTCGAGTCTTATCGTATTTAAGATTGTATCACTATTATATAACCTGGGGTATTTAAAGACGATTATGTTTTCCTCAGTTTTATCGCATTCCATATCTACATCATTTCCTAGAAGATAACTTAATCCTGATTTTATTTCATCAAGTAAAGTTATTTTGATAAATGTTGCTGCTTTCTTATTAATCTCTTGATTGTACAGATTTTGTTGAGTGTTACTTCTTCCCTCATAAGGTTCATTTTCAGGAATTCCCAAAACGGTCCAATCTAATATTAAGTCGATATCTTCTGAAAATCTTTTGATTAGAGAGTATCCTTTTGATAAACTGGTCCCACCTTTGAATGTGAGTGCTTTCTTAAATTTTGATTTGTTGAATAGGTAATCAAGTACTAATACAACCCAAAAATCCTTTTCAATAATCGCTTCATTCACTTTCATCTTACTAGCTGTGTTTCTAAATATTAGCTCGCGTTCTTTATCTGTTAGTTTGGCTAACTTATACATGATTACACCTCAAAAATCTTTCTAATCGCCTCGTAAATCCAAGCAGCAGAGTGTTTTGATTCCTTTAAGATCTTTTTGACTGTAGATTCATCATATTTCTCTTGAATTTTTACTTTGTGCATTTCTGTAATATTCCCTCTACCAAGAGCCTTGATTGCCTGAATCAATATCGTTGTATCTTCAGATGTATCATAAATCAGTCGATTATTGGTATGTCTAAATATTAGTTCAGTATTCCCAATTGAATATGTCATATATGGGCCAGAACTAACATATATGTATTGTGCAGGTACTTGGGTTGATAAGCCAAGATAATTTAATGTACTAGTCCCACTTGGACATATTTTCCAATTGTGTGCTCTAGCTAAAGCCTGAGCAACACCATGAATCGATGGAGCTCCATATTCTTCTAAGATTGTACTATACTCAGGAATGTCATACACTCCTGACATAATACGCCTTATCTCGTTATTTTTCTCCATTCTTTCAAGACTTTTATTTACTGTTTTTATATTTCCCAATTCGATGAAGTCTTTCGCTGTAAAAGCACTGAGCTTTTTTTGATTAATCTCTTCTTTAATTCTGTCAGCAAATGATTTATGAGTATTCATATTTCCACCCCTTTGTCGCTATTATTGTATACTTTTTGCGACATTATTGCAAGTGTTTTTTTGCATATTCTTTGATTGCTTGATCTTTATCTAATCCTTTTGTAGGGTTGATTATATAAATACCTTTACCTTTTTTTACACCTTTTCTTCTTCAAATCTATTTAGTATTTTTAATAGTGTTTACGTATAATTTAATATCTCACCTTTTATATGTATTATTTCAATTTATATTGACAGGTTATACCGTTTACTCGCAATTGTCCATTGTTTTCAAAATCAACTTGTTATATATTAAACATCCCTATCTCGGGGTAAACATAAAAAAAACATCTTGTATGAGATACAAAATGTCGATTATAAAAATTTTGGAGCAAGCGAGGGGAATCGAACCCCCATTATCTGCATGGCAAGCAGACGTTTTACCATTAAACTACACCTGC
>CALBTS010000215.1 GCA_937968035.1 uncultured Methanomethylovorans sp. | reverse complement strand
CGGCGACCACCGAGATCTACACTCTTTCCCTCCACGACGCTCTTCCGATCTCAACTCCCTGCGTCTGCTATTCGCAGCCAGACATTCACTCAAAATTTTATATGCGTTCAGATGAGGAAGTTTCAATAATGCTACAGATAGTCTCCGGAATAGGTTAAATCTTGAATCATTGTAAAGTTGATGTTGGGCAATTTTTATTACTCTCGGAATGATTTCCTCTGGTAACCAGCCAGCGAGTTCAGTTAAATATTTACCCATGTACACCATATCTTCTGATTTTTCGACTACTGAAACAGCGTCCGATAATCTTTGCTTTGACAAAAAGGGTGTTAAAGGGTGCTGAAAATGCTCTTTTAGCAAGAAATTTTTTTTATAATGAGAATACTGTATTAGCCAGGAAGCCGAAGCGAGCATATCTGCAATTCCTTCAGCCCATTCTTGCATGATCCTTTTATCAATATAGGGGGTGATGTTTTCGAGCCAATAGCCAAGACTTATAATTGCAATATCAAATTTCAAAGTATCAGGATGATCCGCCTCTTTCCTCGTAGATTTTTCTAGTTTCACTATGATTTTTTTCAAATACTCGAAAATTTTGTTTAATATTGCTTTTCTTTCTTCATCCGAGAGAAATCCGACGATTCTACAAAGCATTGCAATTTCATCATTATCTTTGTCATATATGCTGTCATCGATTGTGTCATATCGGTTTTGAATCTCAGATTTAGCGTAGGTAATAACATCTGCTTTTACCTGTTCTCGAATTCTTTGAGGAAGTTGATGCGTAATTTTTTCAAATAGTATAAGAAATTTGACCCTTTCATCACCAGCGTAGGAATTGATTTGATCAAGAATCTTCTCAGTAGAGACTTGGGGCAAGTAAGGTAATATAGTCAATATAGTTTCTAATGGTTGCATCTTTTGGATGTTTTCTTTGATTAACTTATGAGCTATAGGTTGGAGGTCTTTTTCTAGATGGGGGAGCAAATAAGCCAGCCCTTCTAACTTCAAATGGGAGCTCAACTTCTGAATTTCAGTTAAATACATTTGCGAAAGGTACTTGGGAAAAGGGATGGAACGAAGAATCCCAAGATTTAAAACGCTGTTTTGTAAGTGGTGCAAGATATCTATATTTGCTTTAGGCCAAAAAGGTGCCGTGGTTGGGTTCACCGGGATGTATTGAGCTACAATTGCGCACGTCCTGAATTGAATATCAGAATCTTTAATTGTTTGAGATTTTTGAAGGGCCAAAATAATAATTTCTTTTCCTTGGTCATAAGGCAAATGGGGCGCAAGGGCAACTAATATATCTACTCCGGCCTCTTGAGTAATATCTATCAGATTATGTAACAAAGACTCTCTTATTTCATTGGGGAGATATGGTATTAGTTCGATTTGCGCTAAAGCTCTATAATAAGGGGAACTCATTTCATCTGCGATTTTTAAAATAGATATGGCAAAAGTATCGGGCATTGCTGCCACAGCTTTGCTAATTGCGTTTAGACGAGGGGAACAACGATCTTCCCGTGTTGGAGCATCAGATTCTTCATCCAAGGTAGGCAAAATTTTTAATATTTTCGTATAAATCTTATTCTTTCTGTTCTCAGGAATATAAGGCAAAACATCTACCAACCAATCAACATCGGTGCTATTCAAGCAAAATTTATATGTTTTTTCTAATACCTGATGATATAGATGCGCAGGAATGCATTGCAACAAATTGGGAATAGTATAGACCAACTCGCTTGGGTATAAGGCATCTTCCTTTAGTAAGATTAAAACAGCCTCTTCTACAAGGTTTTTTGGCATGTGGATTGAAAGCCGAGCTATTGCTTTAACTTTTTGGGCTTGTGGTAATTTCTGGATTGTATTAATAAGTGGATTTAAAAGTTGATCTCGTAAACCAGTTGGAATGTATGGCATGTAAGCTTCCAAAATTTTCAATTGGTTTTCAAAATCCTGTCTTCTGATGATTGGAATAAGGTTATGCATGAAATCTTTCGGAAACTTTTCAGCTATTGCCCTGAGAACAATATTGCTAGAATAACCTTTTTTCAAATCTCTTAATATATCAATAACTTGCGGGATGTTTTGATTTGGTAGGTATGGCAGGATTTTTGGTAAAACTATCGATAATAAAATTGGATAATCTAAACCAAAAACCACATCCTGTTTCGCGATTCTGTCAGATTCTTGCAACTCAGCTAAAAACAAATTAATAACTTTATCTAACATATCTTCCGGCAAATATGGAAACAAGATGGCTTTTCTTAAAATTCTTTTTCCAATAGCTGCTACAGACCTTGTATATGAGAACGCTTGTCTAGGAGACCAAATCCCATATTTAATCAGTGGTTCGAGCAAGTTATAGTCAATTTCAGATAAGCTTCGTAGACTTGCTTCTATTAAGGAACAGCGAACTTCTTTTCCTAATAATTGTGCTTTATCAACTTGTTTTATTTGTTGTGTATTGATTTCCGTTAAGTATTCTCGAATACGTATCACATTCTGTAAATATCCATCATACGCGCCTTCCACCGTAAACCAGGCCTGCGCCCATTGCTGGTGATGAATGAGTGGCAGCCATTTAGATCGGAAGAGCGTCGTGTAGGGAAAGAGTGTAGATCTCGGTGGT
>CALBTS010000214.1 GCA_937968035.1 uncultured Methanomethylovorans sp. | reverse complement strand
CGACCACCGATATCTACACTCTTTCCCTACACGACGCTCTTCCGATCTAGGGATCAACTATCCCATTTTCTCAGATTTCGAAATATCAGGATGATACTGGTGAAAAGGTTACTGCAATTAAAGTTTCTGATATGAACCTTCCTGGCAATGAGAGCATACTAAACACCTCACAAATCGAATTTAAAATTAACAGTCAACATCTAAATAATAAAACACTACCACCAGAGTCTATAGTATTCCCTAAAAGAGGGGCTGCAATTAAAACTAATAAAAAAAGAATCACAAAACACCACTCAATATTAGACCCCAATACAATCGGAATTGTTATAGAAGACAAGAATATTCTACCTCTCTATCTGTATTATTGGTTCTTATCAATTGACATATCAAGAATACAGGATGTTGGCGTTACACCTCAGCTTAATAAAAAAGACCTAATGCCGCTAGAATTTCCTTGTCCTTCAGTTTCTACTCAAAAGAAGATCTCTCACATCCTGTCTAAAATACAAAACAAAATTGAGAATATTGATAAACATATAGAGAGTTTTGCAAGTCTCAAGAAGAGTGTAATGGAAAAACTATTTACTGAAGGACTGCATAATGAAAAGCAAAAGGCGACTGAGATAGGAATGATTCCTGAAAGTTGGAATGTTGTCTCGATCTCAGATGCTTTTGTATTCACGTCGAAGTCAAGAGCGCTTCAAGTTGTAGCTCCTATACCCTTTATCCCAATGGAACTAATCGGAGATGGTTCAAACATCTATGTTCATAATTACAATCTTAAAGAAAAAGTATCATCGGGGACTTACTTTGATAATGATGATCTTTTAGTTGCAAAGATCACGCCATCATTTGAAAATGGAAAACAATCTATAGCAAACATTGATAAAGACTATGGATATGCAACGACTGAAGTAATACCCATTAAAAGTACTTCGACAGCTAACAACCTCTTTTTATTTCACTATCTTAAAAGGGATTCAATTAGGAAGGATTTAGCTGGAAAAATGGAAGGCTCAACAGGAAGACAAAGATTAAGTAAATCAATATTAGGGGCAACAAAGATACCAATTCCCTCGACCAGTGAACAAAAAGACATTGCTCAAATACTTACGGAGTACGACATCAAAATTCAGATTCTTCAAAGGACTAAATCTCAATATCATGATCTTTTTTCCTCATTACTTAACAAGCTGATGATAAATGAAATTTCTACAGACGAATTAGAATTTAAGGAAAGGAGCAGTAGCCATGAATGACCATTTAACAACAAAATCTGTTGGGTACGGCATAGCAGAGGTTGATAACGATTTTGTACTTGATGAACAAGCCATGTCACGAATAGTATTTCGAGCAAAGATACATGAGAAAGGGATTAGAGGCAGACTTATTAGACAAAGAAGAAATTCCAAGGAAGATCAATGGCTTGATGACAATCCAATAGATATCCGCGAGCTCAAACCAGGCGAAGGGTTTAACATTGATCTTAACAGTCATTCAGTTGCAGAATTCTATAAATCAATTAGAAAACTTGTATCTATTCTCAAGTCCAAAGGAGTCGAATATGGAGAAAACTCATATACAATAGCGGATGCAAACTCATTAGTAATTACAGATAAAAACATTGCTGGATACATAAAAAAGATTTTGGATGAAGGTTACGAAGAAGCGGTATGGGCTCAACTAGCAGAAGATAATCCTGACCTTCTAACCAAGCTTTCTGCCTCTAGAATTCAAGAGCATAAGAAATCTATTGTCCAAGAATTCCAACAAAGACTTTCAACAGGAGGTTACACAGAAACAACAGGAGACGAGTCATGGCAAAGATGGATATTTAAAAATAATTGGTTATTCGGAGTAAACTATCAAGAGCCAATAGAAAAGACAAAGATCAACTTAACTGGAATTATGCCAGATTATTTATTTCCAACTCTAGACGGATTTATAGATATACTTGAAATAAAATTGCCAGACGTGGAAGTAATTAAAGAAGATACTAGCCATCCTGGGGCATGGAGATGGTCAACAGAAACCAATAAAGCACTTGGTCAAGTAGTAAATTACCTCACAGAAATTGATAGGTTAAGATTGGAAATAGAAAAAACTATTCAAAAAGAGTTAGGATTAGAGCTTCTAATCCTCAAGCCCAGAGCTTACATCCTTATTGGTGATAGTAAGGACTGGTCAAGCGAAAAGAAAGAGGCGCTAAGAAGTCTTAACAGCTCATTACACGGGATATCTATTATCACATACAGAGACTTATATGATCGTGCAGAGCATCAACTAAGCTTAGATAATATAATTTCTTAATAAAATGCCAAAACTAACAGAATTCAAAACTGTCCAAGATCCTATCCTAGATTACGCAAATCAAATAGGCTGGGACATAGTTACCAGAGATGATGCAGAAGTAATGAGGCGAGGAAACGATGGTAGATTCTTCTACGAGACCCTACAGAGCGCTCTACTACGCCTTAACGATGGTTTAAAGCATGAATCGGATGTAACACGCATCATTTCAGATATGCAAAGTCTAAAAGCTACAATAGAAGGAAATGCAGAGTTTCTAAAATACCTTCATGGACAAAAAACATACTTTGATCCTAATGAAAACAGAGAACTAAACCTTAATGTAATTGATTTTGAAAATCCTGAAAATAATACATACCAAGTAACAAAAGAATGGTATTTCAATAATGGTAAATACGGCACAAGACAAGATGTTGTATTTCTCATTAACGGTATACCAGTCGTAACAGTAGAAGCCAAAAATGTAACACATGAAGATGGAATAGCTGAGGGATTCGATCAGGTGCAAAGATATCATAATGAGACACCAGAGGTAATGATCTCAAACCAAATTTATGGGATTACACATCTAGTTAGCTATCTATATAGCGTCACTTGGAATTTTAATAGAAACTTCCTTTTCTATTGGAAATCTGATGACAAAACAAACTTCGAAGAGAAAATTATAACATTCTTTGATATAGATAAAGTTCTTAGCTTTATCAAAGACTACATTGTATTCAGCTATAAAGATGACAAACTTGTAAAAATAATCCTTAGACAGCATCAAAGATCGGAAGAGCGTCGTGTAGGGAAAGAGTGTAGATCTCGGTG
>CALBTS010000213.1 GCA_937968035.1 uncultured Methanomethylovorans sp. | reverse complement strand
AGGTAGTCTGCCTGCTTCAGAGCTTGCAGGACCTTCTGATGAGTGTTAAAGAGGATGAGATTACCGGAGAGGTTCTTCTCGCTTAGCATCTGACGGATCTCTGATATGCTTGTGGTGGCAGGACGGATAAGAGAACCGAAGTTATCAGCCTCCTCGAACTGGCGCAGGGTACGCTGCAGGTTAGTGGTGAATAGATTGCTGCCAATGGCTCCTAAGTATGATCTAAGCTCATCATCCTCGAAAGCAATGCTTTCCAGGACGCATATATTGGGCTGCACAGGCTTGCGGAAGAAGTTGCGGTTCTTTCCCCTTGCCTTCATGGTAAGTGCAAAAGCTGCCAGATCCCCGGCACGCTTGTCGATCTCGATGCCAAAGAGGTTATAGGTCAGGATCTTTTCAGGTATCTCGGAACGGTCGTAGCCCTCCTCCTCGTAGATGGCATATAAAAGGTCAAAAGCATACACCAGCATGTGTCCTGAACCACAGGCAGGATCGCATACCTTGATGTCCTCCGGGGAATTGACCCTCAGGAAAACCATTTCAGCCTGCTCGGGTCTGATATAATATTCCATCTGCTCGCATAGCCGTGAACTAGGACGGTTGAGCATCCATAAACGCCCCAGGGAATTCTCCACAAGATAACGGACGATCCAGTGAGGCGTGAACAACTGGGTCGCTGCAGGAATGTTCTCCTTGCTGATCTTGACATTCTTCTGTAGGTCCTTGAACACCTTGTCCTTCTTGGGAGCGATATAATCCTGGTATATCCAGCCGATTATCTCCACTTCTCTCCAGTCGTCCTCCGGGATGATCCCATTAATGTCCTTCACAATAGAATCCACATGAAGCAACTTCTCAGGGAACAATAGCTCAGTGTAGTCCTCTATCTTCTCGAACATGAAAGGCATAGTGTTGTGCAGGTAATTGCACAACTTCAGGATGAGGTATTTGTACAGCTTTTCATCCTGATTCTCAGCCTTCAGGTCGAGCACATGATCAGCATCAAGGTCCAGGAAGTCAAGCTCAAGAGCATGTGTGATGATCCCAGGCTCGTTCCTGTCAGCATCGTCAGGAGTGAACACCTGCACAGGAAGGTAATCATTGACCTCCATGAACTTCAGGGCAACGAAACGGTTGAACCAGGTGTATGTGACCTCATCCATCACCTGTTGATAGCCCTTATGTTTGATCTCCCTGGCCAGTTTCTCCCTCTGGTCCTTGATCTTCTTATTATATACCTTACCACCAATAACTATGGAATCCTCATGTTCGGAATCCACGGGCAGGATCTCTTTTGGATGAATACCGTAGAAAGCAGCCCTGCCGGTAACCTCCTGGTGCAGCTTTTCCCTCACAGTATCCGAAAACCTGATGATGCTTGCCTTATCCATGATCACAGCACCTTGAAATCGTCTGTTTCCAGCATTTTAAGTAATTCGGCCTTCAACTCTTTGAGGTATTTGTCCAGTTCCTCTTCAGATCTGATGATATCTTTGGTTTTGAAAACAGATACATCTCTGATGACCCTTGTTGATCTGACTGGAACAATCTGCTCCTTATCCTCATCCGTTTTCTTCTCCCTGATGGTTTGGAGCTGTCGCTTTATTTTTTCATAGGCGTGCTCATGGAAAGACTTCAATGTCGTGGACTGCGCCTGCACGAACACACAGTCCCCGGCCTGTGTAATATTCTCCTTCAGCTGATTGAAAGGCTTCAGCATCAAATCCCTGAAAGCTTGATCCAATTCCGCATAAGATGCCATATATTTTTGTAATTCGATTGTTATCGAATCAATTTCTTTGAAAGCCTTTTCCTTTAACGTTTCAAGCGCAGCAGTAAGTGCAGTTTCAATGCTTGCTTCCAGCGGTGGCAGTGACTTGATCTCGGAATATGGTTCCTTTGATCTCAGGATTGCTTCAACATCCTGTACTTTGGACTTTGTTTCATCGTCCATGAACTGCCTGTCTCGGGTAAAATTATCGACCTTCTTCAAAAGCCGCCTGAAGATCTCCACCTGCTGACCCCCGAAGAACGAGATGACAGGTTCAACATCATACCGCAATTTCACCAACTCTTCCTTTTCATCGGATATCTTCTGCAGGAAAGCAGATGGGTCTGTGGTATTGAGTATCTGCTTGAGGAAACCAGCATAGGCTTTGACCTCATCCTTTCCGGGGAATCTCTTTTCTTCTTCGTACTTACCTGATATCTGCTCTATCTTGATGAACTCATCATTGAGCAGAGAATGTGTGAAATCAAAGAGATCGTTCTCCTTCTCAGGGATATTTGTCTTATCAAATACCTCCCTCAGGATCGACCTGATTATTCTCATGACCTCTGCATTCGCTTTTTCACGTATCTCCACCACAAGCTTATCAGCGTAATCCTTTCTTGTAAGGTATCTTACCACTTCTTCAGCATTGGGTTTCTTGAGAACGAGATACGTCTTCTGGTACCTCAGCTTAATCTCATCACTTGCGAACAGCGTGGCTACAAGACCCGATACAGTAAGCTCCTTCCATCCGTAAGGTTTGCGCCTGAACTTATCCTTGAGATCCTGCAGGACAACGCTATCATTCCTCTGGTGTTTTATATTAAGGTGATCGAGAACTTCCTTAAGAGCAAGCTTATTGGTATCTGATCTTCCAAATCCGAATTTTTCAAGGTCATCAGCCTGCAGCACCTTTAAGATCTCACTGTCAGATTCGAAATCCCTGGTCACGTAACCTGCCTTTTTGTATACGTTCTCAAAGAGCAGGTCCAGACCATCTTTTATTCTCTCTTTTGGATTCTTCTTCTCAATACTTGTGACTTCCTTGCCATCCACAAAGACCCTGGCTTCGGAAATACCTCTTTCCATAGATTTCTTTGCAGCCAGACGCAGGTTTTCCTCATCGCTTCTCTTGTTGCTGAGGATCTCCTTGACCTCACCTATATTGGTATTGGAAGTGTTCTGCTTGAGATATTTATCGATCTTCAGGTAATTGCGTATCTGGTCCACAAACTCGGAATCCGGAGGAGTGATGAACAGAAGAGTGTCAGTGGAATCTATATTGCTCAGATTGTCGCCGTACAGTGACCGCTGGCTACTGCCTCTTAGCACATCATCAGAAAGAGGGGTAAGGAACTTTATGGTAAGATCCGCACCAGCCACAGGTTTAGTTTTATCGTCAATCGCCTTGTTGAACTTGTAGTCCTTATGCTTTGCCGGGCATATCTCATTGGACTCAAATACATACTCGAATATCTCATCAAGGATCTTGTGCTTCTCGATATCGATATTCTTTATTTCCCTGTTGATCTCCTGCTCCTCATTGGTAAGGAAATAGTACCGATCTCCGGATTTGTGTATCAAGGTCTGGCTCTCAAGCCTTTGCAGTGATCCGGCAATTCTGTTCTTCAGATCACGTTTATCTCCATCCACGTGTGATACCGACAACACCACCAGGTTGTCAAGGCTTGGCTGCAGCTCCTTCACATGCCGTATCATGAAAAGGATCTTCAGCACATCACAGTCCCCATCCTCAAGACAATCATTATCCTTTGCCTGCTCGATGGTTCGGGTAATTATAGGATCAAGGAAGCTCTCAATGGTGCTGTAGAACGTATAGAACGGCACCAGAACTCCCATGTCGTCTTCAGCATATTGTTCAGTAGCCTCCTTGAAAGCACTGAGCATGGAGCGTTCACCCTTTGCAAGATGCTTCCCTGTAAAACCGGTCTGCCTTATCTTATCGAATACCTTCTGCAGAATAAAGAACTGGTAAGGCACATAGGGATACACGTCCACAAAATCATCGTTCCCCTTGTACAGCTTCATTTCAGCCCCACCGGGGGAGAAGGTCAGCAGGTTCTTGAGAATGGTCTTCTTTTCCTCGTAATATAAGGACAAAGTCTCCTCATAGACCTGTTTCTTCGCAAGTATCCTCTTTTTGATGACCTCGTCCACATTGGCACTGGAAAGGCTCAGACGTGTATCAAAACGCCCCTGGATCTTCGAAAAGTCATAACCTTTCACTTTTTCCTTGGTCACAGCATCAATGTCAGCCTGTGAAGTAACGACCACCCATGCTTTGCCTGCAAGTTTCGTACCCAGTTCCTCAACAATGGTCTGCAGGTTCAGCATCAGATCACTGTTCTCGCCAATATACTGCCCTATCTCATCGATCAGGAAGATGACCTGATGGTCCTTACCCTTGGAATCACAATATTTCTTCACCTTTTCAGCGAACTTCTCCACACTGAAGTGATAAGTACTGCCATCGGACTGGAAAAGCCTTTCAAGAGATTCCTTGCTTTGGTAATCACAATTTACAAGCGCCTCAATGATATGATCCTGCTCAAAAACATAAGTATCCCTTT
Organism: uncultured Methanomethylovorans sp.; assembly: GCA_937968035.1. Taxonomy (GTDB): domain Archaea; phylum Halobacteriota; class Methanosarcinia; order Methanosarcinales; family Methanosarcinaceae; genus Methanomethylovorans. Next base: position 4,992 of record CALBTS010000213.1, on the reverse strand, counting down.
TCTCTTCCCAGGATTCCCCATTGAGCTGCCTGAACTCATCCTTGAACTTATCATACAGGCCCTTGTTCACAAGGTCCTCTTCCATATCAGCGATCCATAGCACATCCCCATAGAAACCCCTTTTCTCATTGAGCACCCGCATGAGAATGTTCACGATCAGCTCATCGCTTCTGTTCAACGTGTTCGCCTTTGAATCAATGTTGAAGAGAATTACATCCTTAGTTCCGAAAGTAACAGCTTTCTCAATGGTATTCAGTAACTGAGGATCATCTATTTTCTCCCTGAAGAAATCCAGTGAACTTTTACCTTTAACTACCTGGTTTTCCAGCAGGTAGGACAACATCTTGATAAAATGAGATTTACCGGACCCGAAGAAACCTGAGACCCATACTCCGGTCTTATCGGTAGGCTCGGACATTGCGTGGAGATACCTGTCAAAAAAGGTATCCAGATGCTTCAATGTCTCTTTGGTTACAACATATTCATCCAGTTCAGTATATACGCTGTCTTCATCATATTGATCTACTTTAATAACACCATTGATCTCTCGTCTGATGTCTTTTTGGAATAGATCATGTATCTTTATTGCAGCAGTCATATCGATCACATTTTATTGTTGAGGATATCTAAGGATCAGTTCCGTCATTGATCAGCCTGAAGGCACGATAATAGTTCGCATCCTTGAACTTACCGAACAAACTAAGGTCAAAACCACTATACTTTCCGGGATAGAAGGCGATAAGAGGAATATTACCTGAAACAGGCTGCAGATTGTTTAAAATGGAATGTGAACGCACTATCGGCCAGGCCTTACCGATACCTGTCAGAAAGATCATCTGGAAATTCCCATTTTTCTCCATTTTTGTCTGAATGGCATTTTTCAGTATTTCGGGCTTAAGCATAAGTTTTAATTTTTTGAGTAATTCATCAGAACCCTTTTTCTCTTCGAACTGATCGACCTGTTCTAATTTTATTTTACTCTCTATGAGCTCTAGGCAGATCTCATACAGGTCCAGCATTAGAACGTTAATGGATCTCTTCTCCAAAGACGAGTTGATCTTAAGGATGGTATCCCTTATCAGCAATTCTTTATCCGGAGGATAATCGAATATCCAGAAAGGAACTTCATTACCAAGTCCTTTGGCTTTTAGAAAATCATCGCTCTGGACCTGTTCCTTCAATTGTTCTAATCTTTCTTCCAGCTTCATGGGCAGCATATAATTCAACCTAAATTTATTTAAACTTGGTCATATGATTTTGATTGTGGGATTGTTTGCATAAGCAATGGAAAAATGAAAGAAATGAAGCAAAAACAGAGCTGGATAGAAGAAATGTCACTTCAAATTTATGGTGACATAAAAACAGAGGGTTAATCAGAATCCTCATATATGTTTAATCACATACTATGAGAATATATTTACATTTGAATATTGTCCTTTAGAAACTATATGTTTATTCTTTGATATTTTAGCAGAGGAATGAAAAATGGTTGGTTCTATTTCGGTGCAAGATTTTGGGGATCTAAGTTCAACATTTAATAATATACCTTCAAAAAAAATGGATATTAGACTTCTGTTAAATGAAGATGCTATCAAGTGCTATAATATAGATCTTGATACAGCAAATGCTCTTGGAATAGATACTGCAAGAAATAGAAAACCTAATGAGAAAGCCGTCAAAGCCAGATTGATCGAACTCATAAAAGAACTAGATTCAAAAACAGTATCATTTCTGGTCGAGAATGTAACAATTAAAGACCAGGACAATGATAATTATGGCTTTTGGAGATTAAGGATCAGGCCTGATATTCGACTGCATGATGCTTATGTATTCAACGATCAAGCAGTTGTGTTTGAATGTGACAGAAAAGCAGGAAGACTAAGAGTAAAAAAAATATATCTTCAAAGAGTACCGCGTGGATGTCTTCCCACAGAAGGTTTGATTGAAGGCCCGGTCCTTGTGATCGACGATGACAATAGTGATCTTCCGGATTCCACATTCATGAACAAGGAAGACTTTAGTTGGATGCTGAAGTTAACACCCCGAAGAAAAAACCTTGAAGAACGTTTGGAAGAATGGGAAGGTTATCTAGATCTATATTTGTCTATTGTGAGGAACAAACAAGCGTGGATTGCCTACAATAACATCACACGCACTAGTTCACATACTGCAACAATATCTCTTTCATCTTTGTCATGTTCAGATAATGCACTGAAGAGTTTTTATATAGATGATGAGGTAAGGCTTCTAAATCACCCTGTTCCAACAGATAATAAATGGAAACCGGGCGAAGACACGGAAGACCCTATTGATCTAGGGACAATAAAAGATGTCAGAATTATTAAGAAGAAGATCACTCCTGATAAAAAGAAAAACGACACGAATGAATGGTTTGATGTAGAGATAGAATTATCTGAAAAATATATTTTTGATTCTGATCAGGACAATAACACAAAAGAAAAGCAAAAGATCAAAGCAGACCCTTTAGACAAATTGCCTTCAGCAGGTCTTTTTGTAAATTCATTATTTTCGGATGAACTTCCGGTGATTCTCCAGAAGAAAGCCATCAAAAGATTAAAAGAAGGAAGTGCATCTAATCCAAAACTGGAGGACTTCATTTTTGACATAACCCAGTCAAGAACTCCTTCGAGGACTGAAGAAGTTAGGCCGGATAGCCTTGTAGAAACAAGTTTAAACGATTCTCAATTGCAAGCTTTATCAGTATCATTGAATTCACCAGACATCAGTTTGATACAGGGACCACCAGGAACAGGAAAAACAACTGTAATTGCAGAGCTTTGTTATCAAACAGTTCTCAGAGGTGGAAAGGTTCTCCTTGCATCACAATCAAACCTTGCAGTGGATAATGCACTTAGCAGATTGACTACGAAAAAATCAGAAATAATGCCTATCAGAATTGGAAAAAGGACAACGGAAGAAGGTCAGGATTTTGTAGAAGAAAATGTGGTTCCAAAGTGGTTCCAATCAGTAAAAGAAAATGTAAGGAATACCGTTGATGAAAACAAGAAAAAGATATTCGACATGGAAAGTTCTGAGCAAGCTGTCAAAAATCTGGAAAGGTGTTTTAAGTTAAGGTCTGAAGAAATAAAAAGAAAAGGAACTACTGAAAAACAACTTAATGATCTCAATGTAAAGTTCGAAGAAAAACATTCCAGAAAACAGATTGTGAAAGAAGAGATACATTCATTGCAAAAGCAAATATCTATTCTGCAGAATGTAGACCAGAAAGGTGTGTATCCAGTACAGCAAGACTTTGTGGCGTTTACACACGTTCTCCCTGAAACACTTCCCTTACTACAGGTTGAGATAAAAAAATTGTTCGATGATGCTGGGATCAAAATAGAAAAGCAGCTTGATGTACTTGATATTGGTGAGATCCTGAGCTACATAGAGAATCTCAGTTCTACAAATCTATCCACTTCTCTTGATGAAATGAATAAATTAAAAGACCTCATTTCAAAACTTGATCATTTAAAAAATGATGAGATCAAAGAGCTGGAATTAAAAAAGTTAGAAATTGTCGGCGAAATAGCCGGGATGACAGATCCAGAAGAAATGGGAAAACTTTCAACAGAGTTAATTACTATAAATAATACGATAAACGATCTGAAAAAGAAGAACAATGAGCTGAGATTAGGGGATTTGTGGAGAGATGCACTTTCTAAATTGAGACTTCATTTCACTTCTTTGCAGGACATCCTTAGGTTGACAGAATCTTCAGATTTGCAAAAGCAGATAGGAACTCTTCAAACATCTCTTCAACCTGCCAGAGAGTTTGAATCTGTAATTACTCAAATGGGTACCACCTTAAAAATAATTACAAGTGCTTCTTTTAAGATTTCTGATGAACTTCATTTAAAAGATAAACTCGCCAACAATAAAGCAGACTTGATGAGAATAACAACAGAAAATGAAAATCTAGAGTCACAGCTAGATGCTTTGCTATCATCAAGAAAAAAAGCTGAAAATGAAATTGATCATATTGAAAAAATACTTGATAAAATTACAATGGATATCGGGGATAATTCGAAAATACTATTTAAATCCGGCCTTTTTGAAAGTGATTTCAAAATCGATGAAAATGCATTACAATACATAAAGTCAACACTTGAAACCCAGAGATCTAACAATAAAGAGGAGCTAAACAAATCTAAACGATGGATAGATTTGCAATCTGAATGGGTGAAAAGAATAGACACAGCCTCCAAAGAAGAATATGAATCCTTAAAGGACACGTATATTGACCTTGCAAATGTTGTAGGAGCAACTTGTACTGAAACCGGGAAATTCAAATTCTGGGGTAAAGAAGGGAGGAACTTTGATCTTGTTATCATTGATGAAGTTTCTAAAGCCACACCTCCTGAACTTTTAATGCCCATGCTTCTTGGCAAGCAGATAATTCTTGTTGGTGATCATCAGCAGTTGCCACCGTTGTACAAACTGGATTCAAAGGATGATGAACTTCCTGTAACAGAAAGTGATGTAGAAGATATCAAAAAAATGGTAGAACGGTACAAAAACCTCGTAACAACATCCTACTTCAAAGAAATGTTCGAGGATGCAGAAGATTTCTTGAAGGCACGTTTGACAATACAATACAGAATGCATCCAAGCATTATGAATGCGATCAACCAGTTCTATCCAGATGGCTATAAACTTGAATGCGGGATTCAGGATCCAGAGCAAAAGAGAAAACATGGACTTACAATAAAAGGCAAAAACGGAGGAGACCTCTCCTCAACTTCATCTCATCTTATCTGGGTTGACACCAGTCACAAAATGATAGATGAAAAGATCGTACTTAATTACGAAGAAAAAGAGGAAGGGAAATATAAGTCCAGATATAATTCTTTTGAAGTTGAAACAATCGAAAAACTTCTTTTATCTTTTAGTGATCAGCTTGCAATTCAGGATTCCCAGGGTGAAACGCGAATTCAAGATCGGAAGAGCGTCGTGTAGGGAAAGAGTGTA
>CALBTS010000212.1 GCA_937968035.1 uncultured Methanomethylovorans sp. | reverse complement strand
GGCATACGAGTTCGGATTCGTGGACTGGAGTTCAGACGTGTGCTCTTCCGATCTATCCAGGATATGGGGCATTAGCTCTTTCTTTTTTGGGAGGGGCAGGATGGAGTGAATGAGGCAATTGATGCTGCCTTTGTTTTGTTCGTTATTCTCAAAAAACCTGGTAAGGGCAGGTAGTTGATATAGCCTGGGGTTAATCTCTTTCAGGGGGTTCAGGGTAATGCCACTTAGGTTTTCGGTTTCAGGATGCCACTTGCGAATCTCGCTTAGCAATTGCTTAAACTCGCATTTCAGTTTTAGGGTTTGGTTGCTTCCGGGCAGGATAACATCCCATTCCATCGGCTTATCCTTTACTATGCTATCAATCATTCTGCGGTAACGGGGGTAGTAGGAATCGTCAGTTATGTTTGTGAAATTCTGGGAAGAAATCCAATAATTCTGTTTATAATCGTGTAAGACTGTAAACAACTGCGAATGAGCTTCGAATCTCTCATTTAGTAATGATTTGTCTATTTTATAAAGGACAAAGTGAGACATCAATACATGATATACCTCATACCCCAAAAAAACAACGCGGTTGTTTTCATCGAGAATTCTGCGTAAAACACTTATATGTGATGGGTTGCGCATGAGAGTGTCAAAAACCTCTACATCATTATAATAATTTCTTTCCCAATCATGAGCAAAATGGCCATCAACAGGGCCAGAGAGTAACTCAACAAAATCAATACTCCTGGCATAAGTCCAGTCTAAACCTAATTTGCTGAAGTTTACATGATACCTATGCCCATAAGGCTTCTGACCAGAGGAGGGATCACAACAATCTGGGCTAAGAAATGGGTGATGGCGACCATATTTTTCCCAGTATCCAGTGGGATTATCAAAATACTCTGTAACTTCTTCCCAGCATTCCCAATCTCGTATTCTTGCAGGCCAGGGAATGAATCGGTCGAAAAAAGCTATCTTAACCTTAGATTCATCATGCCTAATGTATGTATAGCGTTTTCTATATCGTTCCAATAGAATATCCAATCTCATTGTATCTCCAAACAGCTTCTTTGCTTCATGATTTCCTAAAAGACTGGGTGCTAAAACACTTACACCCAGTCCTATCCGTTGAATAAAAAGGAATCCCTATCTTTCTTTTAAGATCAATTTGTTGCAGAGCATCATTATTTGATTCAAGTCGGTAATTAAACTATCCTCATTGGGGATGTTACCACGATTGTAAAGCTTGTGACACACTGCGCCGTATTGGGGCAAGTTTGCTTTCGGTAAGGGGGCACAATAATCCAAAGGACCTGTAGAAAAACTACCAAGTTCATTTTGAATAAGTAACCGCTTCTGGTTAGCAAGCCTTGTAAGTTCATTAACTGCATTGTATTCTCCAACCCGTTGGGTTACTTCTGTTACACCATGATTGATCGATAAATATAGTCCGCTACCATCTGAACGTAGAGAGTAGATCACAAAATAACCGTTTTGGACACTTGTAGTAATTCTAGGATTCATAATAGCAATCCAAGGTACATATGCCCAGTTACCTGCACCTGGACCGCCTTTAACGACATACTGGGGACCGACAATTACCCGTAAATCGCTTGGTATTACTCTCCTAATCAGATCAGCCAAAGAATGCTGAGCAAGATTTTCATGACGAGCACGTGGATACTCGTTCACCCAAATGTTTAGTCTGTCGTGAAGTGACATTTATTCTCCTTTCATACTGCTTAATGCTATTTATGTGGATTTCAGTCCCTTTGTTAGTTCTTCTGTGTAGCATCTCACACCTCTAATCAGTGCTTTCGCAAAGGTTCGGTAAATTATGGCATCATGAGTTTTTTTATCTGCACATTTTATGAATCTATGCTTTTTTCTTAGTTATTCATTCTAATGTTTGAGAACCTTGAGAGCATCTTGATTTCTTTGTAGGTCGCTTAAACCCATATAAATTAAAGATGATTTGTGTCCATATCAACGAACGATTCAAGTACTTTTTCCTCGTGCATTTAGGAAATGGTAACTTGTTTTGAGATAGTGTTCTGCGTAATCTCATTCGCATTGTTTTTGTTTTGTAAATCAATAACTTGTTTCTCTAACAGTAAAATCTTCTTATTCAACTCAGTGAATTTCATCGCCAGAATCGCTTGGTCTTCATAGATCGGAAGAGCACACGTCTGAACTCCAGTCACCGAATACGATC
>CALBTS010000211.1 GCA_937968035.1 uncultured Methanomethylovorans sp. | reverse complement strand
TGAGAAATCTGGCTCCCGTCACTTGTAACTATCATACTTAAGTTTAAAGCAAAACAAGCGTACGCATCATAAGAAAAGCGCCTGGTTTCCGGGGTGCTTTTCTTCACATTCAATTTTTAGATTCTCCTAATAGACTCATTCAAATCGAGCTGGTAATTCAATCTGTTTTTAGGAATAGTAACGCATATAGTGCTATCAATGAATAGAGAAATATCCCAAGTAATATGCAAATCTTCCTTGTCTTGCTTTTTTTAATGTAACCATTTTTCTTTAATTCTGTATGGTACATATATTCCTGGAACCATAATAGGACAATAACTAATTTCTCGGCAAAAGAAAAATCCTCTTCTTCTTTATTTGATCGTTTCATTTCAAGACTTACAATTTACTGCACACTTTATTGATTATCGAGAAAACTACCTATGGAATATTTAGTTTGCCTAGGCGCAGAGGGTCCAGGTGTGGATTTCTCATTGCAAACTTGAGGTTTCGCAGTTGATGATGTTTTTTTGGGGCCTGATTGTTGTGATGTTCCTGGTTGATTATTATTAGAACTATTCGGTGGAATATTCTCAATTGCCTTTGACAACACTGCAGTCGTTACAGCACGAGCACTTTTACCAGCAACGCTTTCTCCATAAATTGGCGGGAAAGTAACACCGACAACTGCACCCATTAATTCTTTTCCGTCTTCCCAGGAAACGCTCCCCATCATACTTGATCTTTCCTGTAAACTAAAATCACTGTTTAAACTGTATGGAACTGCCCATTGTGGGTATTCACCACCCCGAATGCCATGAATAATATTCCCAGTTATTACCAATGCTAAACCAGAACCAACTAATAATGGTCCAGATAAAACTGAAGCAGCTGTAGCAACCGCAGCTTGGCCTATTGTCTTGGAAGTCACCTTTTGATCTCCGATTCCTATAGGGCCATTGCCATCTGGATCTATCAATCGTATCGGATTATTCAATGTGTAATTGTACGGCGAATACCCCGGATACTTAACACTCAACGGATCCACGCTAAGCCAGATAGAGATATTCGGGTCATAATACCTGGCCCCGAAGTAGGAATACCCCGTCTCATCATCCAACTCTTTCCCCGAAAACTTATACG
>CALBTS010000210.1 GCA_937968035.1 uncultured Methanomethylovorans sp. | reverse complement strand
AACAAATTAAAGCTCCCCCTGTCATTAATTTACGCCAAGAGAAATTATCTCCATAGCCTTTAAATATATTCATCATATTATTACTTAATTATAGTTTTACATTATTCAATAACTCCATCCCATCCTGCCATCCTAGCTAATAACCACCATAAGGCTTTTCCTATTCTTAATGCACCATTACTACCAAAATGATATGAATTATCCCATGTGTTCATATTGTCGGAATGTATTATTGGGAAAGTCTGTAGGATACCATTATGATCTGTCCATGTGGTTGTTGCAAGCTGCCCAGCATCATTATAACTAAGGATGTCAGCAAAGTCCAGAAAGTATGCCTGATCAAGACTATCTATGTGATTTCGCAGGTACTCGTATTTAAGGTACTGCTGATAGCCACTCTCGCCGATTGCCATATCTGCATCATTATCCACAGGCCCGGTTGTCCAGATCATTGTTGTGCCTATTCCTTGAGTCTGGCAGTAATCAATGTACTCATGCATGGCCCTGATATACGTCAGCATACTCACGCTGTTGCCCGTAAGTGTTTTATCCGCGTCATCAATCCCCCAACGCAAGTTTCCATCTGGTCCGTCAACTGAAGAGCCAGCAAACCTCGTATGATATACCGGGTCATAACTTCCGCCAACACCGTTCTGCCAGGTAGCATCCCAACACCAACCAAAACCAAAGGCTGAGAGTTCCGGCCCATTCTGATGACAATATAATAGGCTTGCCTTGGTTCTTGCTATTGCAGTAGCGTTCGTCCAGAAATCTTCCTCTCCATAATCATATATCCACCCTGTTGCATTGTCGTGATCTCCCCAGGTCGCGCGACTTAGCCGAAGATTGGAAGTGGTATATGATTGCGGCGTTCCGCTTTCCACTATTGAGACTGCATATGTGGCATTTTGATTTTCGAGTAATTGAGCACCTACTCTATATGATCCTGAATGAGACTCCCCTGCAATAGACACCCACATCTTCTTTACTGAGTCAATCCATTGCTGTGGAATATCATCATAAAGATCAACAACTGAATGGTCGGCTATTATTACACCAGCCGCAGGAGGATCTGGATCTTCTCCGCCTCTTGTTCCTGCAACCAGAAAGGAACCACCCTTGCTATAAAAAGTTCCATTTGATCCCAACCAGGTCTGACCATTTAATATAATGGACCAACATAAAAGGCTTATTATTAAAATCTTCTTCATAGTAATACGACTTGTCCGTTATGAATTATAAAATGATTATTACTAACGACAACGGTGCCTGTCACTGGAGCTTCGGTTATCGTTACAGTAATAGTCCATACCTGTTGAGTTACACCATCTTCTGCTGTCACCGTATATGTTACCGGAGATGTGAAATTCCTCGCAGTACCACTCGTGGGATTAATTGTAGCACCATAACTTAATCCTATTGTTGGCGTTAAAGAAGTTACATTAGTGCCATATTCAACTTCAATACTTACAGTATGATTAGTTGTATTAATAGTTGCACCACCTATTTGTGCAGCCAAATAAAAGCTCACTATATCTGTTGCGTCGCTCGCTTCAGCATCACCGTATTCAGCATATCCAAGATCGGGTGCACTTCCATTAAAAGGTAATCCGACATCCACACCGCCGTCAATCAAGTCAGAAGTAGAGGCGAGTTTTAAGAATGTAATATCAGGCAGAGACCAGTCTGCTTTCCTTGCTCCACGTATCTGCGAACTGTCAAGGCTCATAAAATCCGCATCTGTTACATTGTAATCAGTATTAAGTTCCCATCCCGGCCAACTTCCTGCTCCTGTTTGTTGAGTCGCAACCCAAGTGTTGTTGCTCTCTGTATATACAGATGGATTATAAATGCCAACCTGAGAATATGAAGTATTTGAGTTATTGTAAGCTAAGTTATTACGCATCTCTAGTCCTCTTGTGTTCACCAACACAAGTGGAACATCAAAATATCCACCATAATTATGATACGATGTATTGTTAAAATACTGCGCATTGTTGTCTGCTCCTAATTCGAGATTATTATAGAACCCATAACCAAAATTGTGGACTGCTAAACAGTTAGACATTTCTACAAAGCAGAATCCCGCTGGATAATAAGGGGCTTGTTCTTCTCCGATCGCTCCGGTTTTAAATCCATTACCTTCTATACCTCCAAGTCCAATATATTTATCTGTTGACATAGCCCAACAGTTTTGAAAGATTCTCTTACCTGCGCCACCAGGATCAAAGCCATCATCAGCATAGTTCCATGCACGGCATCCAATAAAATACATAACTCCACCATAATAATTACCACATTTCCATCCGTCACCAGATGAATTGTTGGCACTATCACAGATATTGTATGTGTCGCAGTTTATAAAGTACGTCGTATCAGAATCCCAAAGAGCATACACTGGATTGGTGGGATTAGCAAACTCAGCGTCCCATGTATTCCATGCACCACTTTCATAATAGAACCCCCTGCCTGTTATATCATGTGTTGTACAGTTCTCGAATATTATGTTTGCGGAAAGGGCAGCGCCTATCCCTTGTGCCCTCCTGTTCGCTACACCTCTCTGCCAGGCGTTCCTTACAGTTATCCCTTTAACATGCCAATATTCTACCGACTGCAATCCAAATGCTGAATAATTTGTTTCATAAGTCTCCAACGCTGCATTGCAATCAAGTATTGGGTGATTACCTGCTTCGAAATCTGGTGGATATGCCCAAAAGCAAATAGGGTTTTCTCTTGTTCCGGTACGCCCTAATGGAGTAGGATAAGCCTGTGGATTAACTGTAACAAATGGATTGTTCCCAACAAGGTAATATACCCCTCCTCGCACAAAAATGGTATCACCAGGGTATGCTTCATTTACCCCCTTCTGCCAGGTAGCCCAAGGTGAGGCAAATGTTCCGGGATTACTGTCCGATCCTCCATTGGCGGGGGTAGCCACATAATATGTAGCTCCCCAACTAACAGAGGTGATGACGAGTAGTAATATGAAAATTATCTTTTTCATTAGTTCCCAAATGATGAATATGCAAGACCTGATCCTGAATTGTAGAGTGCAACAATCTCATCTGTAGTAAGTGCCCGGTTCCAAACACCCAGCTCGTCAATTCGTCCTCCAAAAGAGCTCCCATTATCATAGTTGGCCCCAATAGTCACCGATGAACCACTGCCATAACCAATGTTATATGCGAATGCCTCCTGATCTGATTGAGTACCATTTATATATGTTGTTACATTCGTGCCATTTACAACTAAAATAATATGAAGATCGGAAGAGCGTCGTGTAGGGAAAGAGTGTAGATGTCGGTGGTCGCC
>CALBTS010000209.1 GCA_937968035.1 uncultured Methanomethylovorans sp. | reverse complement strand
CCTCCCCGCCTTGGGCTTATACTATTTCGCGAGCATCATTTGGCCAGACAGTTGGGGTACTATCGTCTAGTGGAACCATATCCTGTTTCTTAATGTACCCGAAATCTCCGCCAGAACCACCACTCGCATCCACGCGCTTGATAAATGGACGTAAGATATGACACTTGCCACTTACATCAATTGTGCCTGCTCGTGCATCGCATTGAATACTTTCAGCTCGGAAATACCGGAACAATTGTGCTTCACCGTGAGCTGTAGTTCCGGGGCATTCCATTGCCGGATTATTATGGAACTCCAATTCGCAAGCATACGGCGGACAACCGAATTCAGATAACCAATTTTCCGCTGCACCATTGAAAAGAACAGTTCCATCCTCAAAATCATGGCCATCAATAATTTCATGCGGACTGTACGATTCATTTCCTCGACTCTTACAAAATGTGTATTTGCCTTGGAAGGAAACGTCAATCGGTGCTTCATCACCACTTCGTACGTCATCGAGTTTGCCACGATCAAGCTGATAGTCAAAGTTCTTAGCTATCGACCAAGTAAAGTTACCTTCGCCGAATTTCAAACCCATCCAAATGTCACACCGTGCCCCCGGCCCATAAGCTGGGGCACTTTCTTTCGTCTTCAAAAATAGCACACCGTTTTTCAGGTTGAACTGTGCGCCTTTCTGCATTGTATTCTGCATATTTCCTCCTTATGACTCAATAGTCATAGTGTAATCTGCTTCAATTAAGCCCATTTCTAAAGGAATAGGCTGTGCGACTTGACCATTGTAGATTGCCTTTACTCTGTGGCTAGTGAGGCATTGATCGAATTCATCAATATGAATTGATTCTCTGGCCGCAGCGACAAACCAACCTGCAAGTTCATCGAAACGATAAATATTGTGTCCTCGTTTTATTGACAGTTTCAATTCAATTCGTACCTGTATATTGATACGAACTTCACGACCTGTTGTCTCCTGAAAAAACGGGCCAAAATAATATATCGTTGCTTCTTCTTCGTCAATTTTCGTAGGTTTACTTTGTGCTTCAAAACGCAAAGATAAATTTTTATCTTTTGCTCTGGCAGCAAAGTGTTGATTAACACCCTGTTTGAGCCACTTGATCCATTTATCTTGATCATTGTAACTCATACAGTGTTCCCTGCTAAGTTTTGCACTGCAAATTCCAGCAGTTTTTCTTTATGTAGATACTGTACTTTATGTATTTCATAATTTCTATCGTTTAGTATAATTGTATCTCCGATAAATTTATCTGGTTGGGTTTGTAACTCAAGGGGGAGTACACTGTGACGTACTACAATAATACTTCCCCCTTGAGCAAACCAAGCGCCATAGGGAAATGAAGAATCTCGCATACTGGAAGCATAATTTTGAGCAAAAGATACTGGCAATAACACCATTCTAGGAATTACAATTAATTGCCCATTGATAATTTCTTCATCACCACTAAGCGGATTAATCTGACTTCCCTCTGAATGGGATATTTGACCCTTTGTCCCGTAATTACGTTCTAACCAGTATATGAACTCGTTCATTTTTCGTCCTCGATAGTACTTTTCTCTAAAACACAAGGTAACTTTTCCAAACGTTCTAATGCTTTAGTATTTTGCTGTAATGTTTCAGCAACTTTTTGTACCAAAGTCAATAATGAATTTTGGACAAAGTTTTCTAAAACCTCTATTCTAGAAAACATACGTTCTTCGCGTTTCCAATCTCGCCAAATGAAGAAGATGATAATCGCAGCAATAGGACCGGCTTGTTTTATCACTTCCACTAATAAGTCGTCCATTGCTATTACCTCCTCCTTTTAGCGTAACAAGAACGGTTCCACGGAGACATCCGCAGCCGTCAAGCTACCTTCCAGCACATACGTGAAATACAACATCCCGGCGCCAAATTCATAATTCCGTGAAAACGGACCTACGAAAACGGCTTCGCCCGGACCAACAGTGATCTCTGGTTCAATAACACTGATACTCTGACCTGCTTCCACTACTGCCGCAGACATATGCGGAGTAATAATACAGTTATCAGTATCATCGTCATTTTTGAACAACAGCACCAGATTGCCGCGATTATTTGCAATCTTATTGCCATTGGTACCACTGATAGCTTGAGGGTCATCCAAGTTCACTGCTGCACCTAATACAGACGTGAATTTCTTCAACGTATTGTATGGTCCAGAAGGAGCGATTGTTACTTCAGCATTTGTCGGCTCATACATAAAACGCTTCCTTTCCTGTCTTAGTTAGGATACAAACATGCCACCCAAGCGACGATCAAGAGTCTTAACAGCACAGAGCGTGTCAAGAGTAATCATTCGACGCATATAGGTCATGTCATAACCAATAGTGACACGAAGAGCCACTCCAGCAAATGCAGCATTTGCTGAACGGACACCTTCAACAGCTGGTGCAAGGGGACGATTGACAAACGTAATAGCATCCTTAACGATTGCCATATTGTAGTTACCATAAGGTAACAGACAAACAGCATCGCCATGAGCTACTGCCGCATCGAGAGGTCGATTCAGTAGCATGAGACTATCACCAGTGTCAACTGCCATAACAGTGTAGACGACATCTGAATTACCAAATGACACACCTTGTCCGACTTGTGGATGCACAGACAAACCAGTATACTTAATTTCTTTTCCATACTGGAAAGCATATGTTCCCGTTGTAGGATGATTCACTGTTCCGGGAGTCATAATTGTAATTGCCGCAGTGTGTGCTACCGGCTTAAATAACCCTGGAGAAATGGTAATACCAGTTGTATTGGGATTACCTGTTTGTGCAACGATTCGATGAGGAAGATCATCCCCAGCAATGAAGCACCATGAACCCAAGGTCAAAGTCCCAGTAATTCCATTAACAACCAGAGTACTTGTGCCTCTTAGAAAACCACCGCTCTGATTGATCGCTGCTGTACTGGTAGTCTGCCCTGCTGCAATTTCCGAAGCATTACTTACTTCGTTTACATTGAAGCCACGAGCACGTCCCAAGAAGCCATTACGAATAGCTCCAGTGGCCGCCATATCCGCAACCATTTGTGCTTCAACAAAACGTGGAGTATCCAACAGCAATTTATCTGTAGATGGGCCAACAATTAATTGCCGCCCAGCATTAGGAATATTGCGCCGTTGGAAATGTTCACGTAAATCAAGCAATCGTGCATCAGTATCAGCAGCCGTAAGGCCAATTTTTCCAGCAGCTTGTGCGTGGAACTGATAAGCCTCACCCATGATCACTTGATCGATTCCATTGGCTAATGCCTCTGCGGCCTTTGGAATATATTTTGCCGACAATTCAGGAAACGTTGAACGTTCATCAACTTCATCCAACAGGAAAGAAGTGTGGATATGTTGATTTAAACGAATATCGTCATAGGTAGCTGTTGCCGCTTGCATGACAATAGGTTCGCCCTTGAACTTACGTTTCGCTGTGAATCCATCAATACGATGCAAATTCACCACGTCGCCGGCTTGGGCAAAACTATCATTATAGTCACGATTGACCATCGGCAAAACAACTAATTTGGGCATCATTTCCCGCAATGTCTCCCAAGCCCACCATTCAGGAATTAGGGCTGCGAAGTCATTATCAAGAATTCTCCCATACTTCTTATACTTCAGCATAAAGCTTTCCTTTCTTATTTCAGATTCGCCTTAGCCCATTTATCATATGCTTCCATACTTTTAAAGGCTTCTGGCGGAGGAACATCCGATTTCATAGACAGACTTTCATGTCCATACATGGTCTGTTTTCCTACCCCTGATTCCTCTCCGTGCAAGAATAAGTTACCAAAACGTTTGGTCATTTCTCTCATTCGAGCAACAGCTTTATCTACGGGTAGTTTTTTGATTACTGGGTTACCAGAATCATCGACATCATCCAAAGCTACAACTGCCTCATACTTCCCCGTTGGCTTGCCTGTGTCGTCATGCTGCGGAACAAGCTGAGTTTTGGCACGAATAAGACCATAAATTTGTTCATGTGATACTGCTTTATTCGATGAACAAGCATCTCTGATCTCATTTCCAATACGTTCCTCAGTCCAAAGAGCAACAGCCTCTTGATGTTCTTTGCTGAGTTTTTCTTTTTCTTTTTCCCATTTGCTTTGATTTGTTTTTAATTCTGCAAGAAGTTGTTCTTCTTTAGTCATTGATTGTGTTTGTAGAACTTTGATTTGTTCCTCTAACTCTTGTTTCATTTGCTCACTTGTCGAGGCTTTTTCTTGGACTTCGCGTAATTGGTCAATAAGTTCTTTGTTTTTTTCGCCAGCTTTAGCTCTAGCTGTCCCTACTTCGTAATTAACTTGATCTTGAGTAAGAAACTTTTGACCCTTTTGATCAAAGTATTCGGGTTTACCATTTGGTCCTTTTTTCAAGATCAAAGTTACTGTTTCCGCTGACTTATTTTCTCCACCTTCTTCGGCATTTTCGCCCTCAAGAATCCGGCCATACTGCTTCCGCATAAAAGCAGTGTATTCTTGCTTAGTCATTATCCATTTCCTCCTAGGAGTTTCGTTCCAGAGTGACACTTCCAGTTTGTCGAATATATGGGAGCAAACGACACCAAGCTTCAAAACTTGGAATCCCTGCTGCAATATGTGCTTCCATACGTGAAGTGTCTTTCTGTTGTTTAATTGGGCCATAAGTATTTACACTTCTACTTAAAGCCCGGTATTCTTGTTCAATATCTACACCTTCCAACAAAATCACTGCTAATTCAATACATGCTTCTTTGATAGAATTTGGTACACTAACTGCTCCGTCTCTTGGGAACCGTAATTTTTGAGTCTCAGAAGTAGGATAACCTTTAAAAGGTAATCGATCAATAGATCTCGTAGCTGTTACCAAAGCCGAACGTTGTTCATCTGCGGTACTATTATCCCATATTGCTTTTTTCAAATGGTATTCGAGATATAATTCTGCTTCTCGTAATGTAACATAACTCAAATTAGAATCTGGATCAAACATGATTACTCTTCCTCACTAGCATAAATTCCTACAGCTTCAAGTGTACCTTCAACTTCACCTTCAGTCAATACGCTTGCATAAGCTGTTACTAAATAATCAGATCCTACATCTAAACCTTCGGTTATTTTTGTGTAATTTAAATCAATTTCACCTTCTATAAAATCATAACTTTTACCTAACACTAATTCATGAATGTAGGAATAATGTATTCCGGCATAAATTTCTCCAGATAAGTCAATAAGTCCTAATTCAATAATTTTACAAGCAGATAATTCTAAATCATCTATTCGAAAAGAAATGTGTCCCATAACACAATTAACAACATCTGCTACTGGAACAAGAATAATAGAAATTGCTTCTTCATCTTCAAAATTATCAATAGTAACGTTGTTTAAACGTAACATTCCTTCAGGATAAATATTCACATCTCCTTGAAGTATTAGATTCGATAGTAAGAAAATAAATGCATCATTAGTACAAGTAAAATTCTGAACAAATGTGCCACACATTCCTTGTACTATACATGATTTGTTAATTATAATATTTTCATGTTTACCACTAGCTAAAACAATAGTGTGTAATTTTGCTAAGGCTGCATCTGCATCGGCGCTTAGATCGGCTAAAGTAATATTAGGTATAACAGCTAAAGCTTCAGTGATAGTTTTATATGGTCGTTCGGGTGTGCCATCGGCTGGTACTGCTAAATTTGCTCTAGCACTATCTACATGTATAGTGCGAGGAGAAGTAACATATTGTTCAGTGAAAGAAAAACTCATGATCCTTCTCCTTGGTTTTTGTGTTCAAGGACTTTCTTAATGGCTAATTCTAGCCGTTGCTTTAAGGTTAACAGTGGAATATTACTCATTTTATTTCTCCTTACCTCTGACTGGCTTCATCCCAGTCTCTTGTGTGTGTGAGTTTTGCGATGTCGCCTTTTCTTGATGTCCTGAATTACCCGGATCAAGATCATTATCTTTGTCGCCTCTTGCTCCGGGATTACTTTCGACTAAAGATTGTTGTGCCTCTTTAATTCGAGCTAGACGATCAGCGTGATCTTGTCTGGCTTTTTCGGCTTCATCTTCACCATAGCCTCGTCCAATAGAGGCCGTTTGATCACTTACAAATCCAGCTTCGTGATCTGAGCGTAAAATCTCTGGATCCGCAGTTGGAACTGGCGAAGCATCAATTTCTGTAAAGATTTTATTTAATTCTGTTTCAGTTACTCTATGTCCGTGCATCACTTGAGCAATTTGTTTTGCCACTTGTTTCTGGAATATACGGCTAGGTACAGCATGTTGTAAGTCTTTTAATTCTTTGGCATTAGCTCTACGATCTTCCTCGGTTTTTAATTCATATTTTTCAGGATAGAAAATTTGTGTTGGGTTCATATCTTTATTTTTATATGCGTGCCAAATCGAAGAGATTCTATTTTCCGCAGATTGTAAAGTTAAACCAATTGTAGATAAACCAGATTCTAAACCTTCACGATCCTTGCGTTTTGATTCTGCAGATGCCATTTTCAAACTTAATGCAGTAATAGCTAATGCAGTAAGCTGACGTATTTCTTCTTTTAATTGTTCTTCTTTTTTGATAGAAGCATTTAATGGTTCTGGTGAAGGATGAATCCAAGCAGGTCTTTCTGATCCCATAGGGTATTCGACGCCGGTAGTTGTTCCGATAGCTACACGTCGACGATTATATTTTATACTAGGATCTTCTGAGCCTATTTCTTCATTTTCATCATCTCTAGTTTTCACTTCCTGCGTATTTCTTGGATCATAAGGATCGAATTGTTGAGTATATAGTGGGAAATTAGCTGCCCAAGCATAATAAGCATCAGCGCTAGTAAGATTTAAAAGAGTAATTTGATAATCTGCGGTGTCGCGCATTAGACTCCAAGGTAAAGAAATAATAGTGAAAGGAATTTGTTGCATTCCTGATTCGAAGGTTTCAATAGCGTTACCTTCATCGTCATATATATCTACACGTAAACCATTAGGGGTAAGATAAAGATGACGATATTGCGCAACTATTCCTATAGGTAATTTTGTCTTATCGTCTAATTCTTCAACGTAATCGCGGAGTAATACTGCTTCAAGAACTGAGCTTGAATTTTTACGGATTACCCAATTTAAAATATCCTCGGCCCTATAAGTATACAAATAAGGTAACGATTTATCTACGTGAGCTAAGGTAGCTCCTGAAATTCGGTTATAATCTACATATACCCCAACAGAACCCATAGGTAAAAGTTCAGGGATGACTTGAGCCGCGAAAAAAGCATTCATACTGCTATTTTCACGATCAACACCACCATATAATCCCCTACACTGGGCACGGAAAAGCTCATGGCCACCAATACGAGAAATATCTGCCGAACGTTGAATTAAAGCGCGAGCAAACTCATCAATAGCCTCGCGAGCAAAAGCAGGATTATAACATAAAGCTTGACGATCATTCCAAGCCCCATCATCTTCATCGTGTCTTTTGCGTAAATACCGCATTTTAAACATTTCAGAATTGGAATAAGTCAAACGATATTTATCCATAAGGACAGAATTATATGAAGGATGCCTCGAATCGATAATATTACTTCCTTCATTCCCAGTAGGGATACTCATTAAGGGTTCAAATCCTGCTAATTTTTTACTCACGGTTTCGCCCCTCCTTCATCCTTCGGCTCTTCAAGTACTGGTTTTATTTCTCCAGCTACTATTTCCAATTGTGTTAATTCGTTTTTGATTTTTTCGTCACGTTTAGCCTCATGTTCTTTTATTACATCAGCAGAGATTTTCGGATCAAGTGTCAATTCTGAAAGCTTATTCTCGAAAATATCGCCACGATTTAAGGCTTCACGGATACGTTTACAAAAAAGTTCCATTTGTGTAAGTTTTTGCAGAAGTTGTTCCCGACCTAAACCTGTTTGCCCAATTTCACGTAGCATATTTCCAACTCCTATTTTGAGAGTGAGAGGACACAAGAAGGGGAGTAACAGTGGAGGGTCTGTGTGTTGACATTACCGTGTCCTCTCACTCATGGGGCGCGTATTTGTACCAAAATGAGCACATTTTAAAGCTATTTCGGCATAATTTCTAGCATGACCATAGTGATCTTCATTGGTTTTCCTGTATACATAATAAGGATTACCGTGCTTATCTTTTTCTGGCACTCGAATTAAAGCTTTCACCTGATCACGATATTCTTTGGGAATATCTAAAGGTAGGCGAATGTTGCCTTTGATAAATCTACCTAGAGATAAATCCAACCAAGATGTACGATCAACGGTTATACGTTCACCATAATCGGAAATATCCCGATAAGTACTTGTACCATAATGACAAAGCTTAACCCGTCCTTTATGTCGGCGTGCTAGAGCTAAAGCGGAACGGGTATCAGGCATGTCGTCGATAACGGTGCAGGCCGGACGAAATGTATAAATAAGATTATCTACATCTGTGAATTCTTTCACTGTAGTTGCAAAAATCACTTTACCTTCGGCTTCTTCATTAACATCAACAGAGTTTTTACGATTAATTGTCCACCCAATAATTTCGCAGTGTAATTTCTTTCCGACGTCTACTCCCATCGTTATGACTTGAGCAGACATAAGCTTTGGATCACGCATACGGTAATCGGAAATACAAGCATCCAAATGCTCATCGTTAACGCTAGCACCTTCGACAATATGGGTCGTCCCAATTTTTGAGTTATAAAATTCTTGTTCTTCGGCTGGCGATGTCAAGGCCAACAATGAGGCTTTTGCAAAACGTGAGGCGGAGATCAAACAAGAATACATTTGTGGGATAGTGTATCCGCGAATGAAACGATCAGGATATGTAGCCACCCATTGTCCTGAAGCGTTTAAATAATCTACCTTAGCCCAATCTACTCCGTCTTTGATCTCACTAGGTAAAGGCTTTTTACATTCTGTACAAATGTAATGTGATTCATTGATCTTAAGATCATTAGGATCATCAGCTGTTACTACGATACTCTCCGGATAAGTCAATTCAATCAGCTTAGAACAGCTTGGGCATTTGAAAAAGAAATGTCTTTGATCAGATAAGGTAAAAGGTATATTTACTCCATGATTAGGTATAGATGGCGTTGACAGGTGCCATAATTGTCTTGCGCCTTCGCGCTGTCCTGAAATACGTTCCCGTACCAAAACCACTGCTTCTTCGTCAAATTCGTCACTTTCATCAAGGACAATTAACCCTACAGGTAGAGATTTCATAGCCGATCTGGAACGGGAACCCCGGACGTACAGACTATTCGTTCCCGCTCGTTTCAACCCTACATTGTTCACATTCGTGAATAACGAGCGTAGATACTCGGAACGCTCTAAGGCCGGATCGAAGCGTCCTGAGGAAAAGTCCGTTGCGTCCGGGGTCTTGGCGGGGAGGACATATAAAACATCTTGTTTCTTCTGATCGATGACATAAAATGCGCGATTAATTCCTACAGAGTCTGTGAAACCCATTTGTGCGGCTTTTTGACCTGCATTTTCTTCGGCATCTGAACATAACATTTCCTTAGTCCACGGATGGTATTTGAATGTAAACCTTCCCGGAAATGGTTCGCCCATGTAACGATATTGTAATGCCCACAAGTCAGCACGCGTAACAGTTGCCGCCGTAAGTCTGGCGGCTATATAACTATGTAGTTGCTGAGTTGCGTTCATTTCTGGATCAATTCCTGTGAATTATTGATAATGTGATTAAAGCCATCCGCAATTTTCTGGATGACTTCGACATCGGTTACATGTTCCGCAATCAGGGTAATTAATGCTTGTGCAATCTGGGTTACTTGTTCCAAGGTCATCAATTCGCCGGTTAATTGTTCAACACGGATATTTGATTTTAATAGCTTTTCGATCTGTTCCGTTAAACGTAAAATCGTTGCACTATTGGCGACGAAGTCCCAATTGCTTTCACATTTATTAAGAATCTCTTCCAAGGTTAAACGAATGATGCCTAATTCCACTGTGAGATTTTTACTGTCCGGATGTGATCGGAATTGATTTAATCTATGTAGAACTTCGCCCCTTTTAATATCGTAGAGTGCTTTTTCTTGGCGTTTGAGAATGATCCCCATAGTGCCACCGGGGGCATGTATTGGGCAGTATTTCATATCGGGGATGGCAAGGAATTTACATTGTCCTTGACTAGTTTCGCCGACACAACGTCTAGGATTATCTGCGTCACAAGGAACAGGGATGTACTTGACATCCTGGTCATCTTGATTTTTGATCCCCATGTTTTTTTGCTCCGGAAATTATGGCCTCAGGAGGTACTATCCTCCTCACTATATTATAGTAGTTTTTCGGTAAAAAGTAAAACGGGAATTGGAGAAATAAATTCTATCCTTAACAAGGCATCCTAGGTGCCTTCTATTCATAACAAGACATCCTAGGTGCCTTCTATTCCTAAGTCTCGATACGTGGCATCCTAGGTGCCTTCTAGGTGCCTTCTAGAGCTTGGGTATACAATGAAAGCAATTGGGGCTTTACTACTATGTTTGACTAAATCCTTCTAAATCTCTTTATAATACTCACAATTTCTTTCTTTCTTTATATAATAAGTTGGGTTGGAAGAACAGTAATAAGTAGTAGTAAAAAGCATAGGAAATGACACTATTCCTACTGTATTAAGAGCTTGTTGAGCATAATAAGGGGATTAATGGCTTTTTGTGGCACATACCTCAGAATTCGCACTTGGCTTGCCTTGTCTTTGAAATTTGTTGAAAATCCGGTTTACTTTTCAGAATTCGCACTTTGGTTTCTGAGGATGGCTGAAATATGGAATTTACGAAAATGGCAAAGTGCGAATAATGCAGGGTAGGTACACTTTTTACTCATTCTGAAGTAACTAAATGCCGTTGGCTTTTGCTGAAAATGTCGTTGATCTTTTAGATTTTTGGCATATTTTTTTCTTATGAATTTAAGCGACTGGATTTTTTGGTGGAATAACTCTGTGTGACCACTATTCATTACCCCCCGGTTCCCGGCATCCACTCTCCCCCGGCGAAAAAACCCCCACTCTCCCCCGGCTATCTGGTTCGCTTGCCTGAATTGCGCCGGTCGCCGGTCGCCGGTCGCCGGTCGCCGGTCGCCGGTCGCCGGTCCCCGGTCGCCGGTCGCCGGTCCCCGGGAGGTAAACTCCCCCTGCCCCTTTAGGGGGCATGAATAATCCGGGCGCGGCGCGTCCCCCCATCCTCGGCATTTAGGATGGGGGACGCGCCGCATGAACGCTAAAACTTATCACCCTTCGCCTTTGCCTTCGCCTTTTCAATCTCCTCAGCGATACGCGGAATCAGCGTAATCGCCTTGTTGATTGAGTAAACCTGCGCCGCAGGGGGAAGGAGGATAAGGTCTGTCAGATAGTCTGACAGAAGCCCAGCTACCCGCGCATCAAAAGTGCCGGGCTCGAACTGGCTATGTAACAGCCGTTCAACGGCGGCAGCGATACCGGGGGTCTGGGAAGTCCGTTTGTCTTCGCCGGAAGGCTTGTCTTCGGGCTTGCTATCGCCGGAAGGCTTGTCTTCGGGCTTGTCTTCGGGCTTGTCTTCGGGCTTGTCTTCGGGCTTGTCTTCGCCGGAAGGCGGGGGAAGAAGACATTTTATTGTCTCATCCGTGACCTTGCCTTTGTCCTTGACGGCGGTAATGAAAGCATCAAACACGTCCGCCGGCGGCGCGAAATCCAGCGGTAAATCTTTCCCCGTCACGGCTTTATACCGCGCAGGGAGTGCGGCTATCTGCCGCACAAAAGTAGATTCCCCTGTTTCGGTGATTACCGCCCCGCACAAGCTTGCTAAGTGCGGATATGCTGCTAGCCTATGTGCGGCAGCTAGCAACATGGGGAGGGGCGCAGTGCGTCCCTTACCCCGTCCATACCTTTTGTCAGCGGTAGCGGTGGCGTGATACCTCACCGCCCAATACTCCTCTGGTGTAAGGCGTGCCAGCACGCCGATCGTTAGGATGGCCTTATTGCGGCTAAGGCTACCCTCCGACAGCACCACCTCTTCTGCAAGATGTTTCCACCCTTTGAGAGTGGAAGGGCATTCCGCCTCGCCGATTTCAGCGAGTACAGGGGCAATATGGCGGACCCCCATATAGCGTATGCGCTTCACATCAGGGTTTTCAAGTTTGGCGGTTTCGGCTTGCCAGTCCACCTTTTTTGTCATTTCCTTACTCATTTCTCGTCCCTCTCTTTTTTGTTGCCTAGTGTAGCAATTGCTACAGTGCTTTTGCTACGCCGGGCGGTTTTCAAATCTACAGGCATTATACCATATAAAGCAGGATTTGTCAAGCCCCCACTCTCTACGTCCGGCACAGGTCATGCACGTAACCTGTGCCGGACGTTACGCAACGGACGTAACACGAAACGGCGCATACGCATCCTTTAATTGCACATGCGCCCGTTGCGGATCAATCATCAATCCCCATCAGAGAATTGATGACGGATTTACACCTATTATATATTTGTTGATCTAATAGAAAATAAAATTCTCTACCACCCCGACAACGGAAACGGCGAACCCAAACACGAGCATAAAGCTCGTATTTGATGGCGTTCAGGGATACATTAACATATTCGCCGTATCCCTGAATGCTAGGGACGGCTTGCAGACCGCCTAATTCATTACGGTGGATATAACACAATGCGAACGTGGGCTTGCCACTCTGGGCAAGCCTCACGTATATCGCCAAATGAAACAATGCCGCAATACGCGCCCAATACCCGCTTTTTACCTTTTTCCATCCATTGTCTCTCGCAGTCATGACACATTCTCCCATGTAGCAATTGCTACGTTGTTTTTTGCCGCCCCGTGCGGCGTTTTTCAAATCTGTCAGCATTATACCAGAAAACAAAGCTTATGTCAAGTAGGTTGTAGCAATTGCTACATTTATTTATATTGCGCAACACGCAACACGCAACACGCAACACGCAACACGCAACACGCGACACGCAACACGGCACACGGCACACGGCACACGGCACGCGCAATAAAGGTATAACGCATCCTTTAATTACATGTGCGCCCGTTGCGGACAAGGAAAAGCCGGACCTTGAAGTAAAGAGGGGAAACCTTCAAAGTCCGGCACGGGAGAAGATCAATTATTTTTTCTTTTCTTTTCTCTCGTTATCGTCCAGCCGCACCGTTCAGCCAGACTTATTTCTTCAATATGCTTCACTTCCCGTATTTCCCCCGCAGCGCAGGGGAAAGTACGCCAAGTCCGCCAAGGCAAGACACGTATTTCACGTGTCTTGCCGTTGCGGATACACATCCTATAAATCGCGAAGTTTGACATAGTCATCTCCGCGAATTTCGTACTCCTGACCGATGGGACATCCAACTTCAGCGTAGCAATTGCTACACATAAATGCCCAGGGTCCCATCGAAGTCTTAGCATCGTACATTTTGGGTGTTATGCACTTGCAGATATTGCAAGCACGGTCACCCAACCACTTTTTCTCTGTCATGATCTTTCTCCCGTTTCGGCGCCGACACCTTATCGCCGCCATGATTATATTATAGCAGAAAACAAGGCTTATGTCAAGTAGGTTGTAGCAATTGCTACATTTTATAACGCAACACGGCACATGGCACACGGCACATGGCACATGGCACACGGCACACGGCACACGGCACACGGCACACGGCACACGGCACACGGCACACGGCACA
>CALBTS010000208.1 GCA_937968035.1 uncultured Methanomethylovorans sp. | reverse complement strand
ATATTTTCATGAATTCATAAGTCATTTTCAAAGTTGAATGGCCGTCGTTTAATATTTCTGGCGGTGTAACTAAATCAGGTTTCAGCTCTGCTGAAACAAGAAGTAAATCATCAGCACTCATTGAGTAACCAAGTTCCATTATTCCGTTGTCAAGAATTACGAATCTGCCTTTCGCTTTTGCATCTAAATAATACTGCTTGTAAGTAGTTTTATTTTCTTTAATCAAATGCGAAAAGCATAATTCAATGTGTCCTTTCGAGCACAAATCATTCATCATTGAAATTGGTGCTCCTATTGCTAACTCTATTGCCATTTATACTCGCTAAAGTTTGTTTTACTTATGTGATTGTTGATTGCATCTTTCAAATACGGAACAATATTTTGGGGAAGATTCTCAACCGATACCCAAACTAATTCTTCACACCTGTTCGGTTCTCTGTTTTCTATTTCTCCACTCCATTTTTCCGCAAGGAAAAAAACATAGAAACTCTCGTCTTGTACATCAATTCTGTGCATCACATGCACAACTTTCAAATCCTGTTGTTCTATTTTAATTCCTGTTTCTTCATCCGCTTCTCTGATAATTGCGTTTTCAAAAAGTTCATCTTCTTCTACATTGCCCGATACTACTCCGTAATAATTTGGGAAATGAGTTGTGTCCTTTCTTTTGTAAAGCAATATCTGTTTCTCTTGCATGAGAAATAAAAAAGCACTTTTTACTATTTGATGAACATGCATTTCTTTTAAACCGATTGGGTTACTTCTTCGGTTGTCAAACACTTCCCATTTGAAATAAGAATGTCGTAGAATTGGCCAGGAGTTATTCTCATGTCCTCTGCATAAAAAGTTCTTCTGTCGTAATTTTCAATGAAAAGTTTGTCCAACTGTGCTACTGTCATGCTTCGCAATTTGTGAAGTGGTGTGTAGCCAGTGAATCGGTAACTGTGAATCTTAAACTTTTTGAGAATTGATAGAATGTATTTTACATCTTCAACTGTTTGGTTCGGATAACCCAACATAAGAAGTCCGACTAAATTTATTCCGTACTTGTTGCTCAGCCTTGCTGCTTCTTCTAACTCGTCTAAAGAAGACTTGATTGGCCTTTTCTTTTGAGCACTTATGTGTTCAATGCCGATTGATAATTTTTTAAGTCCTGCTTCTGTTGCCAGCTTAACTACATCTTCTGTCAAGGTATTTGTCAGTGTTACTCCTTGCCATTTGAATGTGTAACCTCTTTGAGTGTATATAGAATGAAATTGTTTTACCCAATTAGGACTTGAAATTATGTTAGGGCTGTATAAATGAAATGTATCATCGAGACAATCTGAGTTTTCATCATACAATTTGAAAATTGCCTCGGGGTTTCTTGTTCTGTCTTTTATTCCTTCTTCTTCTGAACAGCCGCAGAAATTGCATTTTGTTTCGCAACCTTTGGTTGCGGTAATTGATAGTCCAAGTTTGCAATCAACAACATTTTTGTGTCTGTTCTGAAATTCTAAATAGCTGTTGAGTGGAAGCTTAGAAAGTTTTGGTGTTGCCCACTCTGATTCATCTAACCATCTTCCTTTTTTCGTTGTCGTAACCGTTCCATCTTCCTGAACGATTCTCAATCCCTCAAGTTCGGGTTCTGAAATAATGTTGTCAATAAAATTTATGTAACTATTGATTGCCGCTTCCCTGTCGCCTGAAACGTGGATTGCATCAAAAGGAAATCGGGAAAAGTAATGAGGAATAAAAGTTGTCGTTAAACCGAAAACTAAAACTTTTGAATTAGGGCTTACCTTTTTCGCCATCAATGCTAATCTGAAAACCATTCTTGATTGATTTGTTTCTGCATAAAACAAAATCAATTCAGGTCGCAACAAGTAATAAGGAATGATGTCTGAAAGTGTAAGGTGCTGATATATGATGTCAAGCACGGTTGATTCCCAATCTTCATGACTGTCAACAACCGATGCGGTTTCACCAAGAAAAATGCTCTTGTTGTAAACAGTAAAGTTATGTTCCAAGAAATCATTTACAGATATGATGAGTGCATTTTTCATTGGTGATCACTTTAATTCAAAGATAGAAGTTGAGTTGAAATGTTGGTAGTCTTTGCGCGGTTGGGCAACTGACTGATAAACTGATAGTACTGATAGGAAATATGATTTTGCTGGAGTCAAAAAAATCGAGGAAATCACCCTTTGTCAAATACCTGCTTACCAGGTATTTCCACGTTATCAAAGCGCCGTGTCCAGCCATAGCTATTCCCCACGCTGTTCCAAACCTAATAGAATATTAGCCAATCGGAATCAATAAATCAAGAAATAATTTGAAAAAGTATACAGATAGTGGTCATTGAGCGGGATCAACTTGCGCAGATATCAAGGAAGGGCAATTTAAATGCAGACGCGGTCGATGTAGCCATAATCGTAACATAGCTCTCGCTCCGCAAATCTACGTTCTTGAGGCGGCGGCCGCGATACCGTCTCTTTCCACAATCCACGATGATGATTATTTTTCTCATTAACCTCCGTTTTTGACACACCTTCCACACCTCCCCTCGCGATGTTCTTCAAGCGTCGCATTGCTTGTTTCAAAATCAAAATCTCAATATTTTCATGTTGATACATTTTTGAGATAATTAATATTTATTGTTAACTGCTAGCTTATTATCTTTTTGGTACAGGAGACATTATCAATAACCAACCATTGTTTCCTAATATATTGACGAAATACAGAGCCACCATCATGGATGATCCCAAAGAGAAGATATACACTTCAGGGGATTCGTTTCGCGCAAAAGCCGAATCACAACAGCGTCGATATCGAGCTGAGACCTTAAAGATCAGAGCTGGTGATTGGGGACATTTCCTCACCCAGGAAGATGCAGATTTGGGGAAGAATTTTGTCAATGAAGCAGCATATCAAGCTGCCATTAAACGGAAAGAATCCGGTAAAGGAGTTGCTGATAGAACTTTTTACAATATGTTGTCGAGTCAAGCGATGTGCTTTAACATCTTTATACTCTTTGATCTTCACAAGGACATTGCTGCAAAAGTACTTTCTCAATTTTTCCCATCTTTGAAGAGCGTGATCGAAATTGAAATCGAACATACACCTGATAATGACATTTTTCGTGATCAAAGTGGTAGAGGTGGAGTCGACTGCGATGTTTTGTTGCGTGGGAAAATGGCCAATGACCGACCTATTATAATTATTCTTGAAACCAAATTTGTAGAGCAAGAATTTAGTATTTGTGGTTTTCGAAAATCAGAGAGGGAAAAGCACAATCAAATAATGTGCCTTGATGATATTTGCTTAAGGGAGAAATCAGACAGTTGCCTATATGTGAGCAAGAAAAATTATAAATACTGGGATAGAAGCAGAAAATATAACATATTAAAGTCGAATGCATTACCCGATAGGGGCTGCCCATTTGCTGGTCCGCTGTGGCAACTATGGGTGAATTTTACACTTGCTCATTCGGAAGCTAATTCTTATAACAATAGCGAAGCCTATTTTGGTATCATTGCACCACAAGGTAATAAGCGTCTTTTAGGGGACGACCAATCTCCGAAAATTATCGATGAATTCAAATTGCTTTTGCAGAAACCCCAAAATGTTGTTTACATCGACAGTGATCAACTTATCCTATCAATGAAAGATTGTGTGAGTCAGAACAAACCAGAATTATCTGAATGGGCAGATAAATTGATCGCGCGCTATATTGTAACTTAAACACTCAAAAATTAGTGGGCCAATATTACTAGAAAGAAAATCATTTTGAGAAAAATAAAGGCTAACAATAATTTTAGCCCTTGCCAGATCGATGATGACGACGAAATTTATCGAAATGGTATGTTCCATTTTAATATCACAAAGATGCTCGAGTATATCCACGATAACGGAGCGCTCTTTCAAGTTGAAGAAATACGGATTCGTGATTATGTCAATCAAGGTTCTCATATAACCGAGTCACATATTGACTCTGTAGATGTTTCAAAGCCAGTGATTCTAGCGGAAATAGCTCCATCGCGGTACAATATCATCGACGGCAATCATCGCATCGAAAAAGCGCGACGGATGGGATTAGACAAAGTGCTTGCTTATCGTCTTGATGTCGAGCACCACATCAGATTTTTAACCGACAAAAGAGCTTACTTGAGTTACATCGAATACTGGAAAG
>CALBTS010000207.1 GCA_937968035.1 uncultured Methanomethylovorans sp. | reverse complement strand
TTTAGATGCGACCTCAAGAAGAACCAGGTAGTCATCAATAATATATAATAAAGATGTGCCGAATAATACTTCAGTTTTGATATCCACAATATCATTTTGTACGTTAACAATTTTGTTTCTCTTATTCTGGAGCTTTTCGGTATTAGATCTATCCCCGGAACAACCTGTAAAACAAATTACAAGAATCACATTTAGTACCACAAACTTCTTCATCTGTATTATTGTAAAATAATTGGAAAGTATGGGCACGGGTTGTGCCCATACAAGAATAATGTTAAATTATTGTTGCTTAGCTTCCAAATACTCTTTATAATCATAATAATGAGGATGCCATCCATTACACCTGCAACCCGGTCCGTTGTCAAGACATCCGTTCGGACAATCAGGATTCACCTGCGCATTTGCCTTTGACATAATTTTAATGGCCTTCAGATTAACGTCATCTGTGTGGGTTTGAGCAACATTCACGCTAAGAATTGCAAACATCACAAAAAGTCCAGCGATTGTTGCAAGAAAAATTCTCTTTTTCATGATAATAGGATTTCTAATTAAACATGTTTATGAATTCACAATGGCCGCGGCCATTGAGCAACCTGAAGCAGCTTGTTTGTTTTTCTGTTTTATTATCTTTGGCGTCACCTCCTTTCATTTTTTATGAAAGGCCGGGGCAGAAAGTACTTGGCGATACAGGCAAAGCTTTCTGCCCTTTTCTTTCTGATTTATACTTTAATTATTTGAAATTTATTTCGTTAAACGGCAAACTTGACCTATGTAAAATTAAGTAAGATGTTTAAGTTTTTTCGGGAATTTTCGGGAATTTCCAGTAGAAAATTTTATCATTCCATCTTCAGGATCCTGACTATTCAACCGGAATATTGAAGTATTCCAGCGGTTCTTCCCTGTCAATAAAATATGCTATAATCCTCTTATTCTCTTCATCAATACAGAAACGTTCAAATTCATATCCTGTATTGATCGTTTTTAAATATCTGCCGTCCTTCTCAAATACTATTAGCGTTGATGGCGCAGCTCCACGGGTAATATTTCCCTTAAAAACAAATGCAAGATCTCCGATGTACGCTGCTACGATTTTCCCGTTAAATAAGAAGATCTCGACATTTCGTCTGGCTCATTTTTATGCCATTAACAGAATCAGAGACCTTCATGAAAATATTGTCTGATTTTCCATTTATGTAAATTGATTTGCTCCAAAAATGTAAACTACTTCCTCTCTAAAATGTAACTCATTTTATTATATTATGTTAAGGATCTGATCGCAGAAAGCGATATGAGCCGTATATCGGGCATTAAACGAGACCCGGTTAAAGTGAGAAATATTTTCAGGTCAATAGCAAGGAATACGGCAACGATGGTAGCCAAAACCACTATCGTTAAGGATATTAAAGAGTATGACAGCGGTGATATCACACGTCCAACCTTGTATGAATATCTGGATGCTCTGGAACGACTGATGTTCATTGAAAACCAACCGGCATGGAGTACACATATCCGCTCGTCTGCATCGCTGAGAAAATCACCGAAAATGCATTTTACGGATGTCTCATTATCTGTAGCTGCATTGGGCGCCGACAAAGAATCGTTATTGAAAGATGTTAAGTTTACAGGTTTTTTGTTCGAATCACTTGCCACACATGATCTGCGGGTCTACGCCCGGGCAAATGATGCCACCGTCAGTCATTACTCTGATTCGAGTGGCCTGGAGATCGACTGCATTGTCCAGAAACGCAACGGTGATTGGGCGGCATTTGAGACAAAACTCGGTATGGGGATGATTAATGAAGCTGCTTTTAACCTGAAAAAACTAACAGCCACACTCGACATAAAAACTATAGGCCCCCCGAAGTCGCTGAATATCATTGTCGGAACCGGAGTAAGCCATACTCGTCCCGATGGTATTAATATTATTTCACTGGCCTCTTTGGGAGTTTAAGAATTACTGGTTTAACTCCCTGAATACTGTACAATTTTTTCGGGATT
>CALBTS010000206.1 GCA_937968035.1 uncultured Methanomethylovorans sp. | reverse complement strand
CCTTCCCAGTCAAATCTCACACGCTTCCTGGCAAGTTCCAGATCCTTGCCACTTATACCGTATTTTATGGAATCTCCGATATGAGATGCTATCTTGAAGGCGACCAGACCTTCTCTTACCTGTTCCGGTGACGGAAGGGACAGATGCTCAGCCGGAGTGATATAACACAGGTAATCGGCACCTGCACCGCTTGCCATGCTTGCTCCCACAGCTCCTGCAATGTGATCATACCCTACAGCAATATCCGTTGGCAATGGACCTGCAACGAACAGAGGATAATCGGCAAGAGATCTATAGAACTGAACTTTTGCAGCAATGTCATTTGCCTGTATGTGCCCGCCCATACCTTCTATAATGACCTGCACTCCGTGCTCATGGGCCTCATGGGCAAGCTGCGCATTGCTCTCAGCCTCCATTTTATGGGCTTCGTCCCACAGATCATGGATACAGCCACTACGCATGGTGTTACCCAGAGAGAGCACAACATCTTTTTTCCTGAGGATCCCCATGATCTCATCAAAATGCTCAATGAAAGGGTTCTCACATTTCTCAGACAACATGAATACGCTTGTGAAAGATCCTCCCTTGGAGACCATACCCATGACCCTGCCTGTGCCTTTGATCCTGTCAAGCATCGTTTTCTGCACACAGTGCAGCACAACGGAACTCACACCTTCATCCACATGAGCTTTCAGGTAAGAAAGAATGTCATCTGCATTCATATCCATTAAGCCCTTTTCCACAACAGCCTGATAGATAGGCACTGTAGTTATCGGCAGGGACGTATTTTCAAAAATAGACTTCCGGATAGCAGAGATATCGCCGCCCATGGAAAGATCGGTTATGGTGTCCGCACCATATTTTTCTGCAATATGCGCCTTTTCTATCTCTTCACCCGGATGGATGGTGTCAGAAGAAGTGCCGAGGTTCACATTTACCTTAGTTGTCGCACCCTTGCCTATGGCAACGCACCGGCCATTGTCCCTCTTCATGATAACGAGGCTGCCATCCGCAACCCTGGAAATGACTGTCTCTTCATCTATTTTCTCGATCTTAGAAATTAACTCCATTTCAGGGGCAGTGTACCATCAAGTGCATGATCGATCTGAGTAGCTTTCATGAATATCTCCTGTAAGTGAGGAAAAGGCTTATGAATTTGTTCCTGCCCGGAGGAAGTATGGGTTATTTGTGTTTTATAGATTATGAGATACAGCTGCAACAAAAGATTTTAAATGTCATTTCACACGTATCATTCTGGACGGACAAAGGTCTGCAAGCACGCAAACATCACATTTTGGAGAGACCGGGCGGCATACATCCTGGCCGAACCTCACCAGCAGTTCATTGACGTATTGCCACAGTTCCCTGGGGACCACACGTTCGAGCTCGGTTTCCGTGTCCTCAGGAGCGTTCGTTGTGACCAGGCCAAGCCGATTGGAGATCCTGTGCACATGAGTATCCACTGCAATGGCATCCTTGCGAAAAGCATAAGTGAGTACACAGTTAGCGGTTTTTCTGCCCACTCCCGGCAGCTTGAGAAGCTCATCGATATTATCCGGCACTTTACCCTCGTACTCCTCAAGCAGTATCCTTGAGATCTCAATGATACGCCCGGACTTGACCCTGTAGAACCCCACGTCCTTTATCAGTTTCTCGATATCCTCAGGATCTGCTGTTGCCATAGCCTGCAGGGAACCATAGACACTGAACAGTTTCTCAGTTGTGGGAATAGTAACATCGTCCCTGGTGCGCTGTGACAGCACTGTGGAGATAAGCACATAGAAAGGGTCATTTATCCGGTCAAAAAAACCCGGAGTATATATGCCCCGCAAACGCGATATGACTTCAGACGCAAGCATGGGAACAGATTGTACCTGCGCCGACTTAAGCCTTTTTGAACATTATCAACG
>CALBTS010000205.1 GCA_937968035.1 uncultured Methanomethylovorans sp. | reverse complement strand
AGAACCACAGGTCGTATCTGACAGCATCATCCTCCAGGTCGGTCGATATACCCCAACTGGCACTCATGGACTGACTACCCTGCTTTATCTGGCCGTTTGTCGGGGATGTGAAAGCTCCAGGAGTTGTAGGAGCATCATTTACGGCAGTCACATTCACAACAATAGTAGCAGTAAGCTGCGGAGTGGGTTCATCCGGCATTCCGCCGTATTCTACAAGGTAATAGTAGACTTCAGCACCATTAGGCAGATCGTTCCATTTTTTCTCATCAGAATTACCGAGGATCTGACCACAATCCTCCCCGGCTTCGAAGTCATTAGGTTCATTATCATTCCAGTTAGTATAGAATCCTGGCAACGTGGTACCATTGCTTTGATAGTAGAACAGAGTACCTTGCCCTGTTGTATTTTCTGGTCCGGTGACCCACCTCCATTCTCCCTCAACAGCAACATCGTTTGCTCCCATCCATGCATTATCAGGGGCTTTTGATCCGAGGAACACGCTTTCCTCTTCTGTAAGGATAGTGGCAAGATATCCCTGCATACCGGAAAGACTCCTTGCTTCCGCTGAAGCTTTTGCGGCAGTCCAGGAAATTACAGACCCGGAGTAAATGCTTTCATAATAGTGTCCTGTAGACTCGAGGTAAATCGCATTGTCGCCCATTACGAAGGTGATGTTCCTGCCAGAGGTATTGGGATCATCATTGATGTTCTCGTACCTGACATTCCTGAAAGCTTCCTGATATGCAGCCGCATTCCCGCTTCCCGACAGGGACAGGATACCGGTTGACGGATTAAAGCTTCCATTGATACTGCTTGTGTTGGTAAAACGGAGGAAGTCTTCACCTTCAACGTAACCATCACCTATGTAGACCCTGGCCGATATAAAGGTAGAACTGCCGCTTACATTGATACCGGCATCTACGGTCATATTATCGTTCTCATAATAAGTGACTGAAGCGTGAGAAGCATTCACAGTGGTCGCTACCACTACAGTGATATAATCCATTTGGGTGCTTGTGTTGCTTCCAGCGGTGTTTGTTGCACTGAGACTGACGGTATAAGTGCCTCCACTTGTATAGGTGTGGGTAGGGCTTTGATCATTTGAAGTGCTCCCGTCACCGAAGTCCCATAACCAGGATGCAGGTGTGTTGGTTGAGAGATCAGTGAAGTTCACTGTAAGTGGAGCTGAACCAGATGTAACATTAGCTGTGAAATTGGCAACAGGAGAGAGGATTTCTTCTGCAGTTGTGAAGTTTTGATTCTCACAATAGGGACCAGCAGCATTATTGTTATCCCATGTTCTTATTCTCCAATAGTACGTAGTACTGTAATCCAGATCAGAGCCAGCATAAGAGATATTGTTTGATGAAGAGCTTGTGATTTGGCCACTGTCCCACATATCACTTCCACCTTCTGTTGTTCCTACCTGGATCTGGTAAGCACCCTGTGTATCACCAACATCTGGATCAGAGAAAGTCCAGCTAAATTCAGGGGTCAGATCTGTTATATCTGTTGGATTCGTCTCACCTTCACACATAGGGGATGATGGTGCATTAGGAATTGTATTGGATACGAAAGAACCGCCCTCTATGAAAACACCCGAATCATAAACACCATCTCTTGCATCCGCAATGGCAAATTTCATGTGGTTTAAAGTGCCTGGTACTACTTCCGCTGTAGCTGTCATTATTATACTGGACCCATTAAAACAATTATTAAGAGGACCTGGCTCATAGTAAGTACCATTTCCAATATTAATTACACTGACTGGATTTCCATTAGGCAGCAGAGCAATATTCTCCCCATTTACAAAAAGGCCAAAAGCATCATCATACACATCTGTAAAACTTTCTTCAGAACTAAACCGATAATTAAAATTGATACTGCTTTTTTCAGGGACAAAATCAAATTCAAGAATAATGGCATCGAAAGTAGTATCATTGACAAGCGTACTCAGATCACTGTCCCCTAGCTGACTATTATTAGTGTTAGCAAAGTTAGACATATCATTGGATATGTTCGAGATTAAACCGGTACTCATTGCAACACCATAATCAAATCCCAGTGAGCCACCATTAGTGAAGTGACCGATTGCTGCATTACTGCCTGTAATTGAGATATTGGAAACAGTAACATTACTATTTTCTCCAAGCAGTATGTTCACCAGATCAGCGGCAGTGACACTATCTGATACATTTTGAACAGTAATTGTCGCTGCACTACCGATTCCGGCAAATAAGATCGAAAAGAAGAAAAAAACTGTCAAAAACGATACTGAGATTTTAATGTGTATGAATAAAGCCATACAAATAGATATACACTAATTATATAAAAATGGCTCTATTTTTATACAGCCCAAGTTTGACAGTTATCACTCCGTGATAAAGTGAATGTCTTCTCTTTTAGCCCAATTTTTTGTTTTTTTGTCAGGAAAACCGATTTGACAGTTTCAATAATTTAATGTGAACTTCTACGATATCGTCCTATTTTGCCTTAAGATCAGTGTATTTATGGCATCAAAGTTGGCGTAAATGTACTTTTTTGTAGTACTTTTCAGGAAATCGACTGTAACTGTCAAATTCAATAAGCTTTTTTTGATGAACTTTGTGGACTTATGCTTGAGTTCCTTGAACTCATATCGCATCAGCGATATGAACAGTTGTGCAATGAACCCTATGATAATAGCACCATAAATGCTAGCATCCGACCATACTCTTAACGGTTTAATTTCAATCTCATTCTTGAGAGAATGGATTATCTTCTCGATGGAATCTTTTCTCCGGTATGTTTGAAGAGCTTGTTTCACTGTCAAATCCTTGCTCGATTTCAGGCAGAAAAATCCTTCTCTTCCTGTTATTATATATTCCTCAAGAAGCTCGATAGCTTCTTGCTCATTAAGTTGTACTAGCTTAGTCTGCAGGGAATAACACACATCAACAAGCAGATTGTTGATCCTGAACCTTTTAGGAAGCTTCTTGTTATTGGTAATCGATTCCTGTATGTCTTTTACTTCCTGCATTTGTCTCATGACTTTTCTTGCCTTAGAATCAAGTTGCTCCTTCTGAAGCTTTTTTGAAAAATAGAAATAGTTGTAACTGCTTGGTTTAACTATCTTTATACAATATATGCCATCTTCCGGATCAATAAGTTCAGGAGAATTCCTCCAGAAGTTTGCTATTATCTTGTCGTCACTTGTATTGAGTTTCCTTGCAGTCAGATACTGCATATCATCTGCCCTTATCAGGGCAGTATTCCCTATGCTATGAGCTCCTTTATCAAAAACAACAAGTGAACCTTGTTTCAGTCTCTTGTTTACCTGTTGATATTTGTGTGCTCAAAATCGTATCTACCAAATAACCTGTCCTGAATGTCTGAAATAATCGTTTCACGATTGTTTCCCAGGATTTCAAGAACCCTGTAAAGGGTTCTTTCACTGAATTCTTCAAGACCAAAGATTTCAAGGACTTCATCTCGATTGATCCATTCATGAGCCTTACTTATGCTGAAATAATCTGTAAGCTTGTAGCTTACAAGAGCTTTCAGCAGGTCGTTGATATCAATTCCATTCCTCTTGTGTTTACCAAAAACAGTGGAAAAGTCAAGGACATCATAGAGTTTGTTTACAGCCAGAATGGTTCCGATGGGAAATATATATTGTCGTTGGGAATTATGTCAATTGTTCTTAGTTTTGGTGGCATTTTTGGTCGAATACTACTAAACTAAGAACACGTATATTACTTTTAAATGTCAAAGTTGGGCGATAAATAATAGAAAAAGATTCAAAAGAATAAAAAAGAGAATAGAAAGGCAGTAGCTGCCTTCCATAAATTCGGTATTTACCTGGACCTTCTGCTTACAATGAAAGCGACAGATACAAAGACCAGCCCCATTGCTGCTGTGAATCCGGGTGTTTCCTTTCCTTCTTCAGTTACAGGTTCTTCAGGTGTTTCCTCAGCTATTTCCTGCTTAACCGGCTTAGCTTCTTCACTTACTGCCTTTACTTCATCACCCACTACGCTGAATATAGAGAATCCCGGCGTTTCTGCAACGAAGTACAGATACTCTTCATCTTCATTTTCTTTTTGTGTGGCCAGCTCTTCCCATTTTCCATCGTTGTAACGCGTCATGCGGATGGTTGAAGGGTCGATGTTGTTCTCCTCTATCCATTCCCGGCTTACCTTGAAATGAATGAGGATATTGTCAGCATTGTTACCAGAGATCGTGCCTTTGCTTCCCACATTAATGCTCATAAGCTGATATGGGTTTCCCGGTGGTACGGAGATACCTGCCGGCCTGTCCGAGAGCACCTGCACCGTTGCCGTCACAAGACCTTCATTGTCCTTCGCATCAAAAGTAATTCCAAGCACGGGACTGCCAGTACCGGATAGGTCGTATTCTATGCTGGAACCACCCAGTATATGGTTCACAGCAGTGTAAGTAGGTGTGACGGTCCCGGCAGACGGATCAGAGATCACGGCTGTCCCGATGCCTGAACGGGAACTGCCGGAGCTACCGGAACTTGCGGAGGTCACAGTGATGTAACCGGTCTGCGTGCTTATGTTGCTGCCAGCAGCATTTGTTGCATTAAGAATTACCGTATAGGTGCCTGCACTGGTATATGTGTGGGCCGGATTATGGGAAGTAGAAGTTCCTCCGTCACCGAAATTCCATGTCCATGAGGTAGGTGTATTTGCAGACTGGTCCGTGAAGGAAACAGTAAGGGGTGCTGTACCAGAAGTCACATCAGCCGTGAAGTCAGCTAAAGGTGCAGACGGTTCTTCTGTTACAGTGATATAACCAGTCTGAGTGCTGATGTTGCTGCCGCCAACATTGCTTGCATTGAGAGTAACAGTGTAGCTGCCTGCACTTGTATATGTATGAGTTGGATTCTGAACAGTCGAAGTGTTACCGTCACCGAAGTTCCATGACCACGAGGTAGGTGTATTCGTAGACTGATCGGTGAACGAAACAATTAATGGTACAATACCTGAAGTGACATTGGCAGTGAAGTTGGAAATGGGCGCAGGTAGTTCTGTTACATTAATAAAACCGGCCTGCGTGCTGATGTTGCTGCCGCCAACATTGCTTGCGTTGAGAGTAACTGTGTAGCTGCCTGCATTGGTATAGGTGTGGGTTGGGTTCTGAGAAGTAGAAGTTGCTTCGTCGCCAAAATTCCATGACCATGAGGTAGGTGTATTTACAGACTGATCCGTGAAGGAAACGGTTAGAGGTGCTGTACCTGAAGTGACATTGACAGTGAAGTTGGAAATGGGGGCAGGCAGCTCTGTTACAGTAATGTAACCTGTTCTTGTTCCCGAATTGGATCCTTCGAAGTTTGTTACAGTCAGGGTTACAGTATAGGTGCCTGCTGAACCATAAGTATGAATAGGATGCTGAAGATTAGAATTCTGCCCATCACCGAAGTTCCATGCCCATTGTGTGGGACTATATGTTGACTGATCCGTGAAAGAAACAGTAAGAGGAGCTGTACCGGAAGTCACATTAGCCG
>CALBTS010000204.1 GCA_937968035.1 uncultured Methanomethylovorans sp. | reverse complement strand
GTGCCCGGTGCTTGCGTCGGGTAACACAACCTCCCCATATTGCCGGGCCGTTAGGTTTAAGGCGAACTGCGACTTTACCAGGACTTCCAACGCGCAAGCAAGAGTTTGGCGGTTCATCTCTGCAACCGTCCCTTCACCGCCAAACACATGCTTTTTGCTTTCCCTCATAATAATGTGTCAAAGTGAAAATGTAAAATTAGTATCTTTAAAACCCAACACAATATAACCGTCATTGGAAAAAGAAAAGACAATACCATTTTTACGATGGGCTGGGGGTAAAAATTGGTTAATCAAGCACCTGGATTTAATAATAGGAAAGAATACTTATAATTCTTATCATGAACCATTCCTAGGTGGCGCTTCATTGTTTTTTGCATTAAATCCATCTAATGGATCTTACCTATCTGATGTAAACTCCGAACTTATTGAAACATACATCAATTTAAGAGATTACCCTGAGCATATAATCTCTAAACTTAGTGAATTTAAGAACTCTGAATCTTTTTATTATAAGATTAGACGAGATAAAAATCAAGAGCCAATCTTTAAAGCAGCAAGATTTATTTTCCTTAACCAAACTTCATTTAATGGTATTTTTAGAGTAAATCTACAAGGGGTGTACAATGTGCCATATGGATTTCGAAGGAAGCCATTTTATGATCCTATCTTATTAAGAGAAGTAAGTAACCGGTTAAGAAATACCCAATTTATTAGCTGTGATTTTGCAGAAACGGTGCAAAATATAGCATATGGTGACTTAGTTTACCTAGATCCACCATATACTGTATCTCACAGCAACAATGGATTTATTAAATACAATCAGAAGTTGTTCTCATTAGAAGACCAGCAAAGGTTAAGTAGTTTTATTGATCAGATAAGAGAAATTGGTGCATTTTATATACTTTCAAATGCGTATCACCCAAAGATTTACGAAATTTTCAACAAAAATGATAAGATAATTACTCTTGAAAGAGCAAGTCTTATTGGGGGGAAAAATGCAACTAGAGGGAAAGTAAAAGAATATTTATTCACGAATCTTAATTCTCACTAACATGACCAATGATGAATTTTTAAGCAAATTCTGGGAGAATCTTGTTACGAATAAGGCGCTTAAGAAAGAGTTATCCAAACGAAAAAGACTATTTCAGTACGACAGTATAATTCCTGACTATTTAGAGTCTTATAAGGCAAATGGGTGGGAGGTTGAGACAAAATATAAAACTAGAATCAAGGTAAAAAAGCCCAAACCTATCGATATAGGCTTTGAGGATGAGGTATGGTCTATGGTTGCTTCATTAGGATTCGATCATATTAACAAAAATAGAAATTTCAAACTTCCATATTCTGATGACTTTACCCTTACACAACAAATTGATATTATAGCCATTGAAAAAGAGATTATTCTTATTATAGAATGTAAAGCTACAGACGGAGAACCCAGAAAAGGAAATTTCAAAGAGTCAATTGAAGCAATTGGAGGAAAGAAGGAGGGAATTTTAAAAGCTTTAAGAAAAGTATTCCCAAATACAAAGCATAGAGTAAAATTTATTTTTGCAACAAAAAACTATATAATTACCGAACCTGACAAGACTAGATTAGAAAACTTTGGAATAGTCCATTTCGACGAAGAGGCTGTAAAATATTACCAAGGTTTAACTAATCATCTTGGTACTTCTGCGAAATATCAACTATTTGGATTGCTGTGTGAAGGACAGACTATTCCGGAGCTCGAGAATACAATACCTGCTATAAAAGGAGATATGGGAGGTTATACTTATTATTCATTTTCAATTGAGCCAGAAAAGTTATTGAAAATAGGGTACGTTCTGCATCGGAATAAGGCTAATATTAAATATATGCCAACATATCAGAGACTGATTAAAAAGTCCCGCTTAAGATCTATCCAGGAATTCGTCGATGAAGGTAATTTCTTCCCAAATTCTATTATTATTAATA
Source organism: uncultured Methanomethylovorans sp. (assembly GCA_937968035.1). GTDB lineage: Archaea > Halobacteriota > Methanosarcinia > Methanosarcinales > Methanosarcinaceae > Methanomethylovorans. The sequence continues at coordinate 3,651 of CALBTS010000204.1, read as the reverse complement.
TTAACACCTTCGGCAAAAAGGTGAATTTTGATCTCGCCACACCACAATGTGATAACGCCATTTCAAGAATTGGAATTTTGCATTTACCTAAGACATACAGATCAGCTTTTATTATTGATGGGCAACACCGACTATACGGGTATGCAAATTCCGAATTTAAATCCAAGAATACTATTCCTGTAGTTGCTTTTGTCGATTTGGATAGGTGGCAACAGGTCAGATTGTTCATGCAAATTAATGAAAATCAAAAATCAGTCTCTAAAAGCCTCAGAAATGACCTTGACGCTGATTTATTATGGGACTCTGATAATCCTAAAGAGAGAATTAAAGCTTTAAAATTGAATCTGGCAAAAACTCTCGGAGAAGACATAGAATCACCACTTTATGACAGAGTACAGTTAGGAGAGAATGTAAAAACAGAAACTAGATGCATTTCTACAGAAACCATAAGATTAGGTCTGGACAGGAGCAATTTCTTCCCTGTGTATTCAAAAAATGCGGTTGTTCAAGACGGCACATTTTTTAGAGGTAATAACGAGAACACCTTTGAGGTGCTTTATCCATTCCTAATAAAAGCTTTCGGATATCTTAAAGAAAGACTAAGGGAAGAGTGGTTGAAAGGTGAAAAGAATGATGGCTTTCTTTCAATTAATGCAGGTATCGAAAGTTTTATACGGCTCTTCAGCGATTTAATAGATCATCTAATTCAAAAAGGTATTGCTAATCCTAAACAGGATGATATTACAAAGATTATAAATGAGCTTAATTTTTACCTAGATCCATTGATCGATCATTTATCTAAACTCAGTCAAGAAGAGAAACTTATTTATAAGAAAAGTTATGGCACTGGGTTAAAAACTAAATACTGGAGAAAGCTACAAAAAATTGTGCATGATAATAGACCTGACTTTCTTCCAGAAGGACTTGAGAACTACTGGAAGGATGAAGCAAAAAAATTTAACACTGCGTCAATAGAAATGATTCGGGATATCGAAACCCATTTTAAAACTGACTTTAAAAACCTTCTTGACGCATATTACGGGCCTTCTTGGTTTAAAAAAGGTGTTCCACCACCAGTTCAGGAATCAGCTACAGTTATGGCACTTCAAAAAAACAGAGAAATAGAAAATCCAGATGAAGAAAAGAAACCATGGGATTGTTTAAACATAATTGATTACCGAAAAATAGCAACTTACGGCTCAAACTGGAGGGATATTTTCGAGTCTCGTTATACTCAACCTAATAGAGGGAAAAAAGGAGGCAATAAGGATGATAAAACATCATGGATGAGCAGATTAGAGAAAATAAGAAATCAAAATTTCCATGAATATAGTGTAAAAGAAGAGGAATATGATTTCTTATGTGACATTCATGATTGGCTAATAAAAGGTAAGTTGGAATTCGAGAATTAAACGCTTAGTCTAATATATTGACATAAAGCCCATTACTTTATACATACAAGATGGAAACCATTAAGAAAACACATCAGGAGAAAACATGGAAAAGTTTTTTCTCGAATATTTTGGGCACGACATTGCCATTTATTCTTTCACTTCTACCCATTTTATTCTTAAAGGAGTACCGTTATATTCTTTCTTTCTTTGATGATGGTCAATTCCTAATTTTTGGAGCTGGTCTTTTTACCAGTTCATATTTTCTATACAATGAGAATCAAATTTCAATCCGAAAAAAATGGGATAAATTTTTAAACGGATTCTGTTTTTGGGCATTAATTATTTGTTCGGCATCTTATGCAATAATTTATTGTTTGAAGATTTTAAATGTCCAATTTACAATTGATTTAATTCTGATTCGAATTGTATCCATTGTGCTATTTCTATTTGCTGTATTCGCCGTATTTAGGAGTATTTATCTCGATTTTCTTAAAGAATATCCAGAAGTGGATGTAAAGGCAGAAAATCTTAAGCAGGTAGATAATATCTTAGATCAGCTAAACAAATTACAGGATGAAAACAATTAGTTTTAAGTGCATTAAATGCACTCAGCCAATAGGAGAATTCTATATCGGCGCAATGGAACATGAAGACCTTATTTCTGTTTCTTTTACTGATATTAGGAGGCTCCAGACAGGATCAGAAATGAGAGAAGTTGAAATATATACTGGTATTCAAAGAGAATTATCTAAAAATAGAATACAGGAAATAGCCAAATACGTAAATATGGTAGATGCTACATTTCCTACTGGAGTTATCCTTCACATTGAACCTGAGAACATTATTGATTTTGATGAGAAGAACGGCATAATGACTATACCTAACAAAGAAAATATAGCCAAAGTATTAGATGGACAACATCGTATAGCAGGATTGGAATATTTTGAAAAAAATGGTAAAAGATTCCAAATCAATGTCACTGTCTTTGTAGGTATGGAATTAGAAGATCAAGCAATTGTTTTTGCCACAATTAACAAAACTCAAACGAAAGTAAATAAATCATTAGTTGCAGATCTATTTGAATTTGCGACTCATAGAAGTCCACATAAAACTGCCCACAATATCGCAAGAGCTTTGAATCAAATGGATGGCAGTCCATTTAAGAATAAGATTAAAATCTTGGGTTACGCAAATGATAAGGAAAAAGAAACTATAACGCAAGCCACCTTCTCCGAGTACCTTATGAAACTTATTTCTAAAGACGTAATGGTGGATCGAGATGTATATAAAAGGGGAAAAATACCTGAAAAATTCTATGGAAAAGACCTAAATCAAAGACCTTTACGGAATTTATTCGTTGATGAAAAAGACAGTATTATTGCAAAAATTATCTTTGAATATTTTAAGGCTGTTGAATTTAGATGGCCTGATGCATGGGGACCTGTAGAGCCGGAAATGATCCTTAATAAGTCAACAGGTTTTATTGCATTGATGAATGTATTCAGGGAATTATATGTCCATTTGAACAGGCTAGGTGAAATTGTAAACCATAAAGAATATCTTGATTTCCTTAAAAATGTAAAATTAGATGACAAAGAATTTAACAGAGATAATTTTCTGCCTGGTTCTGGAGGACAGTCAAAATTATTCCAGACAATTATGGAACAATTATACAGCTAAGATTTAATTTCAAAAGATGAATTTTTTTATAAGGTTTAGCCTTATCAATTATCCTTCCCTTCGCTGTCAGGCACATTCCGCAAACCACTCATGCCAACTCACTTGCTTTATTTGCGTAAAGAGCCTTCCAGCCCGTCCCACCTGGACTTGGATCGTGCGATAAAAATGACAAATTTTATATGGGGACAGAATAAAATAGCCCTAAACCTAACACGGACGGTATAATTCATAAGCTCGTCACGGTTTTTGCTTTTGCTCCTGCTCCCTTGACAACTTTGTAATAGCTTATACCGCGATCGCGCCAGTACCCGCAATAAAACTTAGTATACCTTGACTTGATACCTGCTTCCTATCAGACTTGTACCGCGACACTCGTATAGTCCACAAAGTTTGTACCCGGACGGCAAAAACCGCGCCGTACTCTCCTCGCACCGTGACAGTTTTCTTGCCCCGCTGGCGCGGGTGACAGAACTCTGCCCGGATGCTTCGTCGAGTAACGCTTACGAAATTATACCGCCGGGCCGTTACCGCTAATGCTGGGCTATATTGTCCTATATTAAGATAATTGCAAATACTT
>CALBTS010000203.1 GCA_937968035.1 uncultured Methanomethylovorans sp. | reverse complement strand
GACCACCGAGATCTACACTCTTTCCCTACACGACGCTCTTCCGATCTCACTGATTATCTCTCGAATGTTTAGATAATCCTTTTGTTGCTGTTTAATACGGATTATTGATGAACTGCTGTAGCCTGCAGCTTCCAAGTCATCTGAAATATTAGCGTAGGCGCGAACCAGAGATGCAGTGGCCTTGTAGAGTGCAGCACGCTTTGGTTCACGTGTTTGCAGGTCAGTTGGAATCTCGGTATTGCCACAGAAGTAGTGAATATATTCCAATTCGCCCTTTGGTGGTTCTACTGGTTCGCATAGCAGGCCTAAAGCCTCTAGTGCATCATCAAGACGTTGCTTGCCTTTTTTCAGGCGGTCCTGCATCAGCACCTGTGGGTCGGCTCCGCCAGAACTTGTATCCACCTCAGAGGAATATACCTGCAAGGCTCCTGTTCCTTTATCATTAACAAGGTTCTTGAAGAGGTCTTTGTAATCTACAATATAACCGAAATCCTTGTCCTCGCCATCCAGCCGATTAGTGCGACAGATTGCCTGGAACAGACCGTGGTCCTGCATGGACTTGTCAATGTAAATATAAGTACAGGGGGGTGAATCAAAGCCTGTTAGCAGCTTGTCCACAACGATGAGCAGTTTCATGTTCGCAGGCTGTTTGATGAACATTTCCTTGGAATGTTCTTCATAGGTCTCTGTCTTTGTCTTACTGGGAATGGCTTTGATGTCTTTGAGCAGTTCAATGTAGGTGCTATAGATGAATTCTTTATCTGTCTCGGTGTTAGCTCCGGTATCTTCTTTTGTTACATCCTTCGACTGCGGATTATAGGATGTGACGACAGCACACTTGCCCTTGAATGGTGTTTTCTGGAGCAGGGTGAAGTACTTGCAGGCTTCATAGATGCTTGATGCTACCAGTATGGCATTACCGCGTTCACTAGAAAGGCGAGGTTTTATGCTGAAATCAAAAACAATATCACTTACTACTCGTTCCATACGGGAGCGGGAACTGAGCACCATCTGCATAGTGCTCCAGTGCTTTTTCAGTGTATCTTTTTTCCAGTCATTGAGACCTTTTGTCTTTGCCTCGAACCATGCATCGATCTTTGCTTCAGAACCAAGACGCTGGTCGATATCACGAGCTTCATAGACCAGGTCAAGCACCACCTTATCCTCTACTGCTTCGCTGAACTTGTAGGTGTGAATGTAACCGCCGAACACTTCCAGGCTGGTCTGCTTGTCTTTCTTGCGCAGTGGAGTACCGGTAAATCCAGATCGGAAGAGCGTCGTGTAGGGAAAG
>CALBTS010000202.1 GCA_937968035.1 uncultured Methanomethylovorans sp. | reverse complement strand
AAAGAGATCTGACGAACAGAAAGGAAAACGGTATCACAAAGAGTGAGTAAACCATTAAAAATGGAGTCTGACCCCATTTAGTTCCTCCCTGAAATTTTGCTAGCCCTGCTATCCGAGAACACGTGATAGAAATCACGAACCCGGTACTGCAGGAGGTATTAATCCAGCTTTACAATCGAGTATTTCACCTCAAAGAACACCATTCGAGGCCCAATCGCCCCGGATCTATAGGATCTAGAATTGGAAAGAAAGACAGACAGTATAGTAAAAAAGCAACCTAAACTTGAAATCTGGATGAATTAAACTAAGAAAAGAAATCCGATTATTTTCAAGCAAAGATATGAAACGGGTTCTGAAACACCTTCACTGATTAATCTCTCTTCTTCTGTTTGCTCATCACATCATTCGGGACATCTTTTTTAATATCAATTTATCATAGGCTCTATCAGACAGAATTCTTTTCATCAAAAAAGCCGGTTTTGCATTTGCACCGATAAGGTATCTGGTCTTCGGTTTCTCTACGGATGCAGCTCTTACGATAACGTCTGATATAAGCGATGACGGACTGAGTCCCTTTCCTGTTTTGTACATCTCTATCATGACATCAGCGATCCGATTTGCCATCTTTGAGTATGCCCCTTTACCGGATGTCTTTTTGAGATTCTCTCCCGCAATGATACCCCATTCTGTCTTGATGCCGCCTGGCTCAACGACAACCACATCAATGCCAAACTCCGCAACTTCTGTTCTTAGACAATCACTGAGCCCTTCTACAGCAAACTTCGATGCATGATACCAACCTCCGAAGGGTGTGTGTACTTTTCCACCCACTGAAGTGATATTGATGATTCTCCCAAATCGATTCTTCCTCATACCTGGGAGTACCAGTTGTATCATTCTGCCGAGACCCAGCACGTTTACCTCAATTTGTCTTCTGGCTTCTTCAAGAGGAACATCTTCAATGGCACCATATGAACCATATCCGGCATTGTTAACCAACACATCAATTTGCCCTTCTTTTTCCATAATCGTCTCAACACAGTTCACCATTGATTCATCATCTGTCAAATCGAGATAGAGGATATTGATCCCCTTTTTCTCAAGATCTCTCATCTTCTCAAGTTTTCTCGAGGCAGCATATACAGCAAATCCCTTTTTCTTCAATCCAGCCGATGCAACAAAACCTATTCCACTACTTGCTCCTGTTACAAAGGCTACTTTTTGACTCATATTCAAAACCTCCAAATTTTTTAATCAGCCACACTATCATCGAAACATTTGAACTTCATGCAAAATCATCAAAGATTTATAGCTGAAGTCCATCTGGAGCAATCTGGTAGACATTACGGAAATCATCGCTGACAACTATTGTTTCGCCCAGTGCATCAAGTATCAACTCTTCCTCCAACAAAACCGGTTCATAATCCCAGCCTTCCGGAAGATCAAGATACTTTTCGAGATGATGGAGATCCTCGTAATGTAAGTCCGGATTTACTTGCTGTGAAAAAGATTGCATGACAAACAAATGGCCCGCCGGATCTCTAAGTGTAAACACCCAGTCGTCTGCAAAGTAGGTATAGCGAGTATTGCGAAAGACTGTATAGAGTGTGTAATCATTCTCAAACGACAGAATTCCATTGGGCAAAGGAAGTTCTATTGTAGCTACATGTGCCATCATAATATCTCCGAATTCTTTTACATTTAATTGATTGTCAGGATGCTCACCCAAACTCTCCACTTTGTCGTTTACCCAGTAACGTGGACCGTTGTCAACAATTCTGGAAGCCTTTAACTCATTTTTTATTGCTGAAAGATCGCGTTCACTCCAGGCAAAATCGGGACATCTGTTAAAATTGACAGTATTCCAAACATCAATGTGTATTTTCCCATTGTCCAAGTAAGCACAAAGGATTTCGCAATAGCGATGGAGTCTCTCAGACGCTTGCGGATCTTTTTCTTTCGTTGATGCAATAAATTGATTGATCCGCTGAGCGATCTCAGCACCTTGGTCATCCTGCAGGAAATGACTTGCCTCGGGGAGTCTGGTGTGATTCTGTCCCTTTGCTCCGGGAACCCAATCGATCAAAGTCTGCTGCGCTTCTTTTGTCCCCAAATTTCCCGGATCATTGGAAGCCCAAATCGTCAGAAACGGTTTTTCGTAGGCTTTTAGCCCCTCAATCGCACTTGAAGTTTTCCCGACAAGTGTATTGGCAAGTCCGGGAAAGCTTCTCGGAGCAGCCATAGTAATACGTGCCGGGAATGGCGCATCATAAGCATCACGTTCGGCTTCAGACAGGGGGAAATACGTCAGCGCTTCAACGATGGTGGAAGCACGGAAATCTTCCGCTTTGCGAGAGAATAATATCCAATTCCCAAAATAATTGTCATTCCTTGAAAAACGCAATAAGGCTTTCCGGTTCCCGTTTTCATCATAAAATTCAGGTTGTTGTGCCGGTATCAGACCTATCCTTTTTCTAAAACTCTCGATAGCCTCCTCTTCATCCTCACGAAGCGTGAACATCTCAACACCTTCCGGAACTTCTGGCAATGCGCCATTGCCTACAACAACTCGTGCGAACCAGTCGGGATGATTGCCAATGACATTCAATCCGATCAGACTTCCCCAATCCTGTACAAAAGCGGTGATATCTCTTAAACCAAGCTTAATAATAAACTGTTCCAGTCTGTACACATGATTGTCATAAGAATGATAATCCAGATCAACAGGTTTGTCGGAGCGTCCCATTCCCAAATGATCCATGGCGATGACTCTGTGACCTTCATCCACCAGCCAGGGGATCATTTTTCGATATAAATAGGACCAACTTGGTTGACCATGTAAGAGCAGGATGGTTTCACCGGATTCACCAGTACCCTCATCCACATAAGCCTGACGCAGGCCATCTATCTCGACGTATTTTGCTTCATAAGGCCAATCAGGTAGATTGTCAAAGAATGAATCCGGTGTTCTGACAAAATCAACCCCGTTTGCCGTGGTATGAATCTCAATTGCTTCATCGGTCAGTGGGAATTTCTTGACATCCAAGTTCAAAAATGATGCTAACATAATGGTAGAACAAATCCATAACACATTCATTGTAATTACTGTTTTCCTCATAATCATTACCTCCAACAGAAATTGACTGATTGATCGTAAGTAAACCGAAATGGTTCATTGTTCTCTCTACCGCTTTCAAACGAAAACAGGCGACGACTTGTCTGTCTAATCATCCAGGGGGATGACAACGGTTGTTCCGTCGCTACCGGCGATGAGTTCTCCGTGATACCCCTTTTCAATAGGGTTAATGTAGAATCTGTCCATCATGGATTGATACGGTGCTGCCGGGGCATAATGGGTAAGTGCAAGCCTTTTAACATTCTGATTTTCTGCCATGCGTGCAACATCCGCGACATCCGGGTGATATTCTCGAATGTCATACATGATTTGAGCGAGTTGATCGTCCCCTATCTCTCTAAATGTCTCTTCCATCAATGTCACAAGATCATAATTCATAACATCCATCACAAGTAAATCAGCATTGTTTGCGTGTCGAGTCAGGGCATCCGTTACCAACGTATCACCCGAAATAACGACTTTCTTGCCGTCATACTCGACTACATAGCCAAAAACGGGTTCTATTGGTGGATGATAGGTTTTGAACGCCGTTACAACGACACCGTCTTTCTCATAGACAACGACCTCTTCCAGCTTGGCATCAAACTCCTGAGGCGTTGCAAACTGATATTCCAAAGGCATCACTTCTTCTCCGTGATGTGCTGTTCGATAATCTGAATCGGCAGCATATATCCTATTGAAACTTGTGACGATATCCTCTGTTCCTGTTGGTCCATACACGACAAGATCTTTTTCTCTTCCGAGCATATAGCTTCTTTGCATGACTTCTCCCAAGTCAGCAATATGATCGTTGTGAAAATGTGTAATAAAAACCGCATCAAGAGATTCACTTGGAAGTTTGAACTGTTCCATTCTCTTCTGTGCATAGTCTCCGGCATCAAACAGAAGGAATTGACCATTGACGAAAACTGCGGTGGAATTCTGTGCAGTATCCGGACTCATTGGACCCGCTGTACCGACTAACACAACTGTTATTGCATCAGTTTTTAAGAAATTCTCATAAGCTTCATCACTCTTGATATTTCTTTGTCTAATCGCTCTGGAAATCATGAAATCAGAGGCAATGACATTGTCGAACAGCATTTTTCCAATGATAATAAGGCCAACAATCAAGAGTAATGTGATAAAAATCCTCTTCTTAGATTTTTTCATCACAGTATCTCCTTAAATGCAACCACGCCAAAGGCGAGGTTGTTAACAAGAACATCACTCTTGTTTTCCATCACCCTTTTTATTCTTCCGTAGTACAAGAATCCCCCATACGAGAAAAGCATATTCTACAAAAGACGATATGATGGTTTCTCCACTTGCTGTGCCGTCCAAAAATGCAGGGATTCGACTTAGTAGCAAAAATCCGAATAAAACAAGTACTGCTATGATATATTTCTTCATTTTATCTCCTTTCTAAAGTAATTCTTTGATGAAAATTTCATCTGAACCAACCGGCATTTTGATCAGTGTACCGTCATTGGCGATATAAACGCTGCCACTATAAGTCTCCTTCATCCCCCTCAAAAATGCGTTCTTAAGGATGTTTGACGGTATAGGGGGTAAAATGTGCGTGATGATGACTTGGGAGACTTCCGCATCGTTTGCAACAATACCAACTTCATCCGGTCGGATATGATAGGTCTTGATATCCTTTGCGACAACTGACACATTACTGCCCATATCTTTTGAGGAATCGGAAACCATCTGTGAGTATTTATGATTTAACGCCTCGCTCACTAAAGTATCCGCCCCTTTGGCATGATGGGTGAGACTTTCCGTATAGATAGTATCTCCAGTAATCACAACACTTCTACCCTTGTAATTCACACGATAACCGACGGCCGGGAAAACAGGCAAATGATTGACGTTGAAAGCGATGACTTCTACCTCTCCACTCTTGTACACGGTTTGACTTGACATCAAATCTGATCCAAGATCAAAGGGATGTACCTCAAATCCGAAACCTGAAGGAGGCATGGTTTCTTCCCCGTGATGGTCTATGCGATAGCCTCTGTCCAAAACATAAGCTTGTTCAAAGCCATCGATGACCATTTGAACGCCCGGAGGTCCGTATACCTGCAACGGAACATCTGAGCCGTTTGCTGTCCAGTACTTTAATGCCAGTTCACCAATATCTCCTATGTGATCTGAATGGAAATGCGTAAGGAATAAGCCGCTAATGTCGTCCGGGGAAATACCCGATAAAACCAGATTCAATGTACTTCCGGGACCTGCATCAAAAACCAGAACCTGCTCACCTGCAACAACAACTGTTTGAGGTCCCGCACGCCCCTTTTCAGGTAATGGTGCGCCTGTACCTGTAGTGATCACGTAAAGTCCATCATCTTCAAAAACAGACGGCTTTTGCTGGTTCAGTTTTATCCCCTGTCTAATCACAAAATCCAGCAGGACATCCGGGGGATTGTAATAAACAACCACCCCAACCAAAGTCAAGATCAGGAAAACTCCAATGACACTGATGAGAACCATATGTTTACGAAAAAATGATTTCTCTTTCATCACTCATCGCTGTCTCCTGTCTAAGAGCCTCATCAGTTCCTGTGCGACAGGACCGGAAGAATTCTGATTCTGACCTGTGACGATATTGCCATCAACAACCATCATCGTTGCAAACATATCTCTGAAAGCTGTGTTACTCTGAAAATCTGCATTCAGTTTTCTTAACTCCGTCTCAGGATGCATAGGCGTTATACTAATCCCCAGCTCTTCGACTTGCTTATCCGTTACTGCTGTCATCTTCTTCCCTTCCACAAGCGGTTTACCGTCTATCTCTTTAGCCTTCAAGAAACCAAGTGCGCCATGACAGACAGAACCCAGGAGGATACCCTCTGCATTGGCTTCTGTAATTTTTTCTCCGAGTACTTCACTCTGTCCGAGGTCATAAGATGCCCCCCAACCGCCGGGCATATAAATGATGTCATAGTCGAGGAAATCGACATTATCAATTTTAAGAGAATTTTCTGTCTTTCTCTGTGCATCCTCGTCTTTTAAATAGCGTTTGTCTGCGGAGGAAGCCATAGGATATCGTAAGCTGACCGGTTCGAAGGGGATCTTTCCACCTTCTATACTGGCAATATCAACTTCCATGCCTGCATCAATAAACTCATAGTAAGGAATATTGATCTCCGAACCAAATACACCAGTCGGGTTCCCAGTGCTGCCCAATGTATCGTGATTCGTTGCGATAATCAGCGCTTTTTTACCTGCCAGATCATATTCCACTCTGTCATAATGCGGGTGTAGTCCCATTGCAGTTAGAATAGACGGTAATGCTAACGCCACTAATAGGACAGCACCGATAACGATTGCTCCGATGGTGAGTAGTTTCTTTTTCATAGTATCCCTTCCTTCTCAAAAGTCTTCATTTCCAAATGATTTATTCGTTATTCATCGCTTCCAAATTCGCGGTAAAAGAGCTTGATTGATTCTTATTCATAATGACATGGTGTCATTGTATCTCGATTGTACATGACACCGTGTCATTTGTCAAGCTTCAAGTTGCTATGTTATAATACTGACAACTTGTCATATGGTGGTGTCGATATGAAAGAACTGTTTTTGAAATTAGATGAGGAAAAACAGAAAAGAATCGTCGAGGCTGGGATTGAAGAATTTTCAAACAAACTGTTCGCTGATGCGTCCATCAATCAGATCATCAAGAACGCTAGGATAGCACGCGGGAGTTTTTATCTTTATTTTGAGGATAAACTTGATTTTTATTGTTATTTGCTGGATACGATTTTCGAAAACCGGACCCTCGCATTTGTCATTGAGCTTTTTCAGACAAAACAATTGGATTTCCTCGGGTTTTTCAGGGAAGTATTCAAATTCAATATGGGGCTGTTGACCAAAGATGAGCATAAACAGTTTTTCAGAAATATGTATCTCGGTATCAATAAGGAAGTGAAAATCTATTTTGACAGTAAGCGACAAAAAATTCGGGACGGGTTGATTGAAAGAGCCTCTCATATGATCCCCGAACAACTGATCGCCAATCCAAAGCGCCTAAATGAATTGATCAACATCATTCAATTGATCCAGGGGGATTTGTACATTCAGGGAATTTCGAACAATATGTCAACAGAAGCGGTATTAGCCGTTTATGATTTGAGAATCTCTCTGTTGAAAATAGACTGAAAACTTCATTCCTCACTGTACCCGATTAAATAGGATACCTACTCACGAAAATATGGGACTCCATTTTTTGAAGATCGGTTCTTCGTTCCAGAGCTAGGAGCTTTGTTCTTGGTTCGTAAGAGTAGGTGAGCGTTCCGCCACCAGTCTGCTTGCGCAGACCAGTTCCGCTTCGCGGGCTGATCTTGACGCTTTTGATCTGAGATCCCCTCTGCAGAGCTCATCATTACCCACAAATATTGGGAGGCAAAACTGAGAGATAATGGACTG
>CALBTS010000201.1 GCA_937968035.1 uncultured Methanomethylovorans sp. | reverse complement strand
TCATGTACAAGCCATGAAAAATGGAATAGTTTCCTTGCGAAGAATCCCAAAAGATATTATCGGGTGAATATGATTGATATTCAGGATCTGATGTAAAGTTTTCCTCGTATATTGTTCTGTTTTGTTCATCTGGTAGTGAGATTTTTATATTGTCCAAAAGAAAAATATTCTGATAGGCACTCCAATCAAACGTTGATGATCCCATGCCAAAATATCGGAAGGGACCTAAAGGAAATGCAATGTTGGAGGCGGAATAGTCCTTATATGAATTCCAGATTCTGTAATCAATTGTGTTTGTTCCAGGGTGATACTGGATTGATACTCGAGTCCATCTGTTGAAAAGGTAGAGCGCTAAAAATCCTGTATTTACCCCATGTCTATTAGAGTCTATTAAAACAAGTTGACTGGATATTTCAATGCCAAATTTGTAATTATTCCTTTTGTCTGGAATATCGTCGTAGAAGTAAACTCCATACGTACCACCTTTGATGTGGTATATATCCAATTCAATATTGATGTTGTCCATGCCGTTATAATTTGAAAAATCGGGGTGAGTATATGGACATACAACTATTGACTGCGTTGCCTCTCCCGTCGACCAGTGATAAGTGCTGAATCCTTCACCTGCGTCCAACGTCACACAATCTCCCTCACATACTTCTGTGTCGCCTTCAATGGTTGCCACGGGTAATGGCAGGACAGTTACTGGGTGAGGAGAAGATGAGGTTGTGCAACCGTACTCATTCATCACAGTTGCCGTGTAGATCGTGTCTGAAACGGGCTTGACATGATATGGATTCTTATTAGTGGTTCCATCCGACCAAATCACGCTGGTATACACTGACCCAACCAATTCAAGGGTGATCCATTCCCCCTCACACAAAGTAGATGGCCCAACGATTTCAACAACAGGTTTTGGATATACGATTACTTCGTGTGGAGATGAGCTAATATCATCACAGCCAAGCTCAGGAACTACGGAGACTATATAAGTAGTGCTTTCCGTTGGAGTAACTGTAATGGATTGGGTAGTCTCACCAGTCGACCAGAGATAGGAATGATAACCTTCTCCTGCAATTAAAACAATGCTCTCACCACTGCAAATCGTGTTGGGACCTGAAATTGTCACGGGCGGAACCGGTTCGATAGTGAGCTCTACCCGATCTGTCCATTGATTGTTTTGACTGTCTCGCATCGTCAGCAAAATCGAATATGCTCCTTCATCACAAAGCAAAATGTCCACTTCTTCCCCGGAAAAAGTCTGCCCAGTCTCAAGCACTTGCCATTCCAATACGGGACTCAAACCGTCTTCTGCGAACCATCGGGCTTCGGCTCGAAAATGATACGGAGCGATTCCATGAGTTGGCGTCAGTGATTCTATCCTGCACCCCACAGGCCGATCGACGGGGTGGATCCATACTCCCATAGCCCCAACACCCTGGTAAAAGAGGCTGGGAACAAGATCATTCTTTAGCCCGGCCACGTTGAGTCCTCCCGTCGGAATTGGGTCCAGAACAAAGTCTGACACCGAACTCGTGGTGAAAACGCCTGGAGTTAAAGGATCGTTTAATAAAACTGTCAAAGTCAGATTATCATCATTCACCACAACTAAATCCAACCATCCATCTCCATTCCAATCGACGATCGCAGGTTGGAGGGTGGAGGATGCTGTTGCGATTAACGGGGTAGGTAGGCCATAGGCGCCGCTTCCATCTGAGAATATCCCAAGCAATACAGAGGGTTCTGTGGTAGTGAAACAGATAAAATCATTGTAATGATCGTGGTTCAGATCAGCGGTCCAAAGCCGATTGACTCCTTCAGGCAGGGAAATGAAGCCTGTTTCTTGTCCAACTCCGGTCTGTAAGTCGAACTTGAAACAATGAATTTTATTCAGCATTGGACCAACAACAATTTCCATATTCTCATACGTTACCGGAGAAAAGAAATGCCCTGTGTCCAAGAACCACAGGTTGAATCGCTCATGAATATCAGAAATTGAGTACGATTGAGCAGAAAAATAGAAATCGCCCTCATTCTTCATCACCCAGATATGGGGATGTTTCTGTCCTGTAGACAGAGTTGTTGTGATCAGTATATCCCCATCTCCATCATTGTCCAGATCACGAATCTTATCAGTGTACTGTTCATACATCATTGAGCTATAGCTTTAAAAATATTCATATTCCCAAAAACGGCGGCTGGAATCTACATCGCCGCACTCATAGGGGTATATCTTGAATGCCTTAACATAAAGGTAGTTATTATCTGAAAAAGCTATGTCATTGAATCCGTCTCCATCGATGTCACCGATGGCTGTTGCTCCTCCCATTGCCCCTTGGGCCATCGTGTATGAAATACTATCCGCAGCGCTTTGTACACGGCCATTATAGGGAACCAGCGTCAGTATGCGTCC
>CALBTS010000200.1 GCA_937968035.1 uncultured Methanomethylovorans sp. | reverse complement strand
TAACGGAAGTACAGATCCCTGTAAAGAAAATAAAATAATGTTAGTTGGAGTTTTATTTAACAATTGTTCTTTTTTTTCCATGTTTAATTATAAAATATTTCATTACTTGATCATTGAAAATATCTGCTTGCTATCCATCAATAATTGATAGTTTTTATAGATAGGTATATTAATAGAAAAAGCCTTTATGGGGCTCGGCTGTTGTTAAACTATATTTGAATGTGATGATCTTTGATCAATTATAAGAGTAAATCAAAATCGATCAGTTAATCCTAAAAAAGTAACACTATTGGGTCCTCCTCATGAAAAGTTCTAACCAGAGTCATAATAACATTTCTTCACCGGTTAAAAAGAAAACAAGTTTTGCATCTGATGTATTGACCCTTGTCGGAGGAACGACCTTTGCCCAGATCGTTACTATACTGGCCTCTCCTGTGCTAACCAGGCTGTACACTCCTGAAGAGTTTGGCACCTGGGCCTTATTGATCTCAATTACAACGATCGTCGGGATCATTGCCTGTATGAGGTATGAGTTTTCTATAATGCTTCCGGAATCTGATAAAGAAGCGATAAATCTGCTGGGATTGAGCTTATCGATCGTCTGTATCATAACTGCTATAAGCATTCTGCCGATATACTTTTTAAAAAACGAGATAGTTTTAATGCTAAACTCTCCACAGCTTGCGGATTTTCTGTGGCTGATACCAATTATTATTTTTGTCAACGGGGTCTTTCAGGCTTTGAACTACTGGAATTCCAGAACAAAGCATTTTAAGAGACTTTCTTTTGCTCAGGTCTCACGTTCCCTTTCAACAACAGGAACGCAGATAGTTTCCGGTTTCCTGCGATACCCGCTAAGTGGAGGTCTCATATTTGGCAGTGTGGTGGGAAATATTATTTCAACTCTTGTCCTGGGAGGACAGATCTGGAAAGACGATAAAAACTTCATCAAAGGAAATCTTCACCCGCAAAGATTCATGCAGGGTTTGAAAAGGTACAAGAAATTCCCTTTGATAGATACATGGTCAGCTCTGTTGAACAGTATCTCCTGGCAGCTTCCTGCATTCCTGTTAGCTTTTTATTTCTCTCCGGCTGTAGTTGGGTTCTATTCCATTGGTTTTAGAATTCTACAGCTTCCAATGAGCTTTATAGGCAGTTCTCTTAGCCAGGTTTTCTTCCAGAGGGCATCTGTTGCCAATTCTCAGGGCAGCCTGAGTTCCCTCGTTGAAACTGTTTTCAAACTGCTTGTAATAATTGGGTTGTTCCCGATACTGACACTAACATTTGTAGGAAGTGATGTATTTAGCGTCATATTCGGTAGCTCATGGGCTGAAGCCGGTGTTTACGCTCAGATCCTGAGCATATGGGCTTTTGTATGGTTCATATCCCATCCTCTTAGTTCGATATACGTAGTGATGGAAAAACAGCAATTCGGCCTGAAATTCAACATATTCAATTTCATAACTCGTTTATTGTCTCTGGCTATCGGAGGGCTTATTGGTAATGCAAGAGTGGCTTTGGTACTTTTCGCATTATCAGGGACTTTTGTATATGGTTATTTGTGTTTCAAGATGTTGGCATACTCGGGGGTTAAGATCTCCCATGTAAGACACATAGTTCTATCCAAGCTACTACTGTTCTCGCCGGTAGGAGCGATCCTTTTTATCCTTAAATATGTTGGGACAAACGAATATTTGATAGTGGGGATATCGGGATCGTTCATTGCTTTATATTACCTATATGTCATAAGGACCGATGAAGAGATATATGAATTCCTGAAACGTTTTAGGTTCAGCAAGAAGATAGCAGGTCTGAGAAGATAGCCTCCGGTCGCTATGACTATGGCTGGACCTTTGCAGGCTCTATTATGTAATTGAAGAAAACAGGGATGGAAATGTTAAAACATATCGTTATGTGGAAGCTCAAAGATCGTGCGGAAGGACGAACAAAGGCAGAGAATGCCAAAATGATGAAGTTAATGCTTGAAGGATTAAAAGAAAAGATACAGGAGATCGAACATATAGAGGTCGGAATGAATGTAATACCTTCTGAAGCTGCCTTTGATGTAGTGTTATACTCTGAGTTCAGGGATGAAAAAGCGTTGGTAACATATCAAAAACATCCTGAACATGTCAAAGTTGCGGAGATCGTTGGCAAGATCAAGGAAGAACGAGTTGTAGTAGATTATGTCATTTGATCAAAACGTATAGATCAAAAAACATCTTTTTTCTGTATTTTTCAATTCGGGCTCTTTTAAGAATTGTTCATTCTAATAGAAAATACAATTTTAGTGTTGTTAACCAACCATAGCTAACTCTTTGTTTCTGTATTTCATTAAAAAATACGAACAGATTAGTAAAAAATGAAAAAGAGATATTTATCCAGAGGATTTTGATTAACCCTCTGTAGTAAAAATACTCCTTTATAATTCAATACCCGTTTACCACATGGAATACATTTTAATAATAGCATTGAGTAAAAACCTATGCAAATTCGCAATTGTGATGGATCAATTACCAAGGTGCAAATAGTTTGAACCGGTGAACTGAAGATGCATTTGTTCTCTGTTCAATTCGGGTTTCACCTTTAAGTAAATGAATCCCACAAATGCGTTTTGAATTCCCATTTTCCGTAGTTAGACACACATATGGAAGCAAATAGAATTGAAACAAAAGTAAAAGATTTCAAAGTATGGGGAGATATAATGAGCTCAAAAGATAATCTAAAAGCAGCATTTACTGGCGAATCAATGGCAAACCGGACATACCTTGCTTTTGCAAAAAAAGCAGATGAAGAAGGATACCCTCAAATAGCTAAACTTTTTAGAGCTGCTGCAGCTGCTGAAACAGTCCATGCATTGAACCACCTGCAGCGCATGGGTGGAATCGGAACTACAATGGACAATCTGAAAGAAGCAATTGATGGTGAAACATACGAATTTGAAAGTATGTACCCAAAATTCATAGAGGAAGCAAAAGCTGAAGGAGATAACAGAGCTCTCTGGAGTTTTGAAGTGGCCAATAAAGTAGAAAGGATACATGCCGGGCTATTTCAAAAAGCACTTTCTGAGATTGGGAAGAATGAAGATGTTGATTACTATGTCTGCAGCATCTGCGGACATACTCACGAAGGCAAACCTGAAGGAAACTGCCCTATCTGTGGAGCACCTGCATCCAAGTTCGAAAAAATTGACTAACTGCATAGAAAATAACATTG
>CALBTS010000199.1 GCA_937968035.1 uncultured Methanomethylovorans sp. | reverse complement strand
AATGACACCCGCTGGTTGTGAACTGTTGTTACCGTTTGAGGATTGGCTATCGGCGGTTGGTTTTGTTCCTCGTCTTGTACATTGGCGATTGGATTTGAAGCTGCAACAGCAAAGCTTCTGCCTCCAAACACAAAAGAGGTTAATAGTACACTGACAGAAATAATAATAAA
Organism: uncultured Methanomethylovorans sp.; assembly: GCA_937968035.1. Lineage (GTDB taxonomy): Archaea > Halobacteriota > Methanosarcinia > Methanosarcinales > Methanosarcinaceae > Methanomethylovorans. Next base: position 2,016 of record CALBTS010000199.1, on the reverse strand, counting down.
GAATGCTCTTCGTTTGTTCATCATCGCTCCTAAGTCTGAAAATAGAAAAAATTGAAACACAATACTCGTGTAGGACACTCATTAAGTAAATGCGACAAAAAAAACATACTCATTGTACTTTAATCGTTAAATGTGTGATTATTATAACAAAACAGTTTTTAGTACAAGGATTCAACATATTTGCGATGAACACTTTCCCATATTAGATAGTTTTCTTAATTGCTCTGTCTCCAAGAGACTATTAAGTTTATACCACCTTAATGAAATATCAGTGGTAAATATACATTTTCGAACGAAATTTGGATATCCACCTGAGCCACATTGCTATCATACTGGCCATCGTTGGCTTGAAACGTAAACCAGTCAGCACCTAAATAGTCAGGATGAGGTGTGTACGTCATGGTTGGTGGAGTACCCGACAGTTCTCCATGCGAAGGAGGTGTGACGATCCAAAAGACCAATTCATCCTCTGCAATTTCTACGTTTTCATCAAGGAGACCCAAATGGAGGAATGGCCCAGAACCTCCATCGTCGATCACTATTAATTCAATGTCAAGTTGCATGTTTTTCATTGTCCACACCCATTGATTCAGCGCAACTGGCGGATCGTTTACGCCTGTAACTGTGATGCTCACCCTGGCACTGTTGGAGTATGAAGACCCGTCGAAAAGCATGTACTCAAAACTATCAATGCCAAAATAGTCGGGGTTGGGAACATAGATAAAAGACCCATCAGCATTAAGTGTTAAATCACCATGACTCGTGGAAGAAAGCATCTCCACGTTGAGAGTTCTTTCATCGGGATTTATATCGTTAGTAAGCACACCCTCCTCAACGGAGACAATGAGCGTTTCATCTTCAACCACTGCGTACGAGTCTGAGATGGCGCCGAACAAGTGAGGAATTCTTAAGGCAGGGTCGCCAAAAAGGGTATAGGTATCGAGCAAATCCTGATTGGAACCCGTTTGCCAAAGATTTAACTTACCTGCCCACACGGCTTCTCCCAAAGTTGTTGTAGCTTCCACATTGAAGTATGCATGCAAAAAACCGCGGTCCAGGTAATCATGTCCGGTGACAATTCCAAGTCCTGTGGGCGACCAGGAAGCGATAGCACCTGCGTCGGTTGAACGGGTAACTGTCTCAGCCAAACCTTCATAATGTGCAAAATCATAGCTTGGGTCGTGAAAAAAGCCATCAGTACAGGTCATCGATAGATTAATTGAAAGGCGATCAGTATTGGTAAGCAGTCCAACCTGGTTTCGCGAGAAAAGTGGCTCATCTGCCCAAACGGTGTAGGAACCGTGACCTATGTAATTGACAAGAACCTTGCCATTGTTCATATGCTCAACGATCGCCGACCTGGCGGCGATTGGGTCGGTGTGGGTGACCATATAGTGGACTGCATCAAGATCGTAGTTATCAGGTTTGAGGTCTGCAAATAGGTTTTCAGCAATTTGCGGAAAGTTACCTCCCCCATCCGGGTCATCCGCAACTGATAGAATGCCATTGACCCATTCTCTGCTAAGACTTGCGGCTTCATAAGAAATAATTTTATTTACTACCCGAGTGGCTTCTAAAGGCGTATTGACCGTCAAGCGCCCAAGCATCATGTCCGGCATCAGATCATCACCCACAAGCGTGATATAGCGATTATCTGCGGCTGTTTCGCCCAACCACGGATCTGTATAGGCAAGAAACGCTGGAATGTAATTGGTGCGTCCGAACCCCAGATAGTCTTTCGGATCGTAATGACCATCACCCAACAAAAGTACGTATTGAGTATTCCAGGTATCCAACGCAAAACTCAGGTAATCTTTGATTGCCTGTGGGTCCACAACTCCATAAGCGAATTCATCATAAACATCCTGGACGTCTATGGCCAGGGCTTCCACCCCAACTGACCGCCTGTAATCAGCCAATCTTTCCGCTTCTGTTAAAAATTCAGCGTGGGAAATGATGATCATTTGAGGCAGATCGGAAGAGCACACGTCTGAACTCCAGTCACCGAATACGATC
>CALBTS010000198.1 GCA_937968035.1 uncultured Methanomethylovorans sp. | reverse complement strand
AGTAGCGATATAAGTAGCTTTAACCAATGTTGTAAATTTTTGTCATGTACTTAGTCGATTTGGATTAAATAAACTCATAAGCACTAGCTATGCTCCAGATAGCAAAAATTACAAATTTGTCTATGAACCAACTCTTTTTGAACTAAATGATCCAAGGTTTGACGAGAGGAAAACGATTAAGAACGGGAAAATCTTCACTCTCACACTTGATAAATCAGGGGATGGCAAGATAGATGTTAATGATTTAGAATGGAATTACTTAGATGGCGATGGAGACTTTAGAAGCAATGAGATCAAAAAACTACGAGATGAAGCTGATATCATTATTACAAATCCTCCTTTTTCTTTATTCCGTGAGTTCTTGGCATGGATTGTTGCAGCAAATAAGCAATTTGTAATTATCGCCAATTTAAATGCGATAACTTACAAAGAAGTCTTCCCATTGATTAAAAATAATAAGTTATGGCTAGGACCCAGCATAAGCAGTGGTGATCGTGAATTTCAAGTACCTGATAACTATCCATTAAATGCAGCAGGATGGAGGATTGATGAGAATGGTAAAAAATATTTACGTATAAAAGGTGTTCGATGGTTTTCAAATCTCGATCATGGACGACGTCATCAACCCCTACCGCTGATGACATTAGCAGACAATCTTAGGTTCAGTAAACATAGAGAAATAAAAGGGGCTGGTACTTATCTTAAATATGATAATTATAATGCAATTGAGGTACCATTTACTGATGCAATACCAGCTGATTATACGGGGATCATGGGAGTGCCGATTAGTTTCCTCGACAAATATAATCCTGACCAATTTGAGATTCTTGGAATGTGCGAGAATGAAGATTTATATAATTTAAAAACCAAAGTCTATACAACCACTGAATGTAAACAGGCATATTTCGATAAGTTTGGGAGGAAAGGAACTTATGATTTGAATGCTAGTGGAGTAGTTTTTCGTAATAGTCTTTTAGAAAAAGTGTATCAAAGAGTACTTATTCAACATAAGGGAATTGCAAAATGAAAACTACACTAAAAACAGACATTACAGTAAAGGATATTTGCGAAGGTTTTGTCTATAATGAGCTTGAAGGTAAGGGGTTATTTGGTTTATCCGGAAAATTGACTATTCAGCCAGAATATCAGCGGAATTACATTTATTCTGATGGTAAAAGAGATGTTGCAGTCATTGATTCTTTGCTCAAAGGTTACCCATTGGGTTTAATCTATTTCGTAAAAGTAAATGAGGATGAATTTGAAATTCTAGATGGGCAACAGCGCATTACTAGCTTTGGGCGGTATGTTACCAATAAATTTGCTATCAAAGATGAAAACGGATTGGAGCAATATTTTAGTGGCATTGCAGTGGATAAGAGGAATACAATATTGGAGACAAAACTGACTATCTACGAGTGTGAGGGTGAAGAAAGCGAAATAAAAAGCTGGTTTAAAACCATCAACATTGTTGGTATTCCACTCAATGATCAGGAGGTAAATAATGCTATCTTCTCTGGTCCATTTGTAACTTGCGCTAAAGAAGAGTTCAGTAACAGCCAAAATTCAAACATTCAAAAATGGAGTGCTTACATTAGTGGAAGCGCCAACCGTCAGGCGTTTTTAAAATGTGCACTAGACTGGGTAAGTAAAGGAAATGTTGTTGATTATATGAGCAGCCATCGTTATGACGATAACATATCGGAATTAAAAACATATTTCAATAGTGTTATAGATTGGGTATCAACAGTATTTATAGATGTCGAAAGCGAAATGTGCGGACTAGAATGGGGTCGGTTATATGAAACATATCATAAAAAAGCATATGACCCTAAGAAAGTCTCAAAAAAGGTTCAAGACTTACTAGGTGATCCGTATGTTAAGAATCACAGAGGGATTTTTGAATACATTCTTGGTGGTTCAATAGACACTAAATTACTAGAAATTAGAGTTTTTGACGAAGCCACAAAAAAATCAATATACAAAACTCAAACAGAAAAGGCTGAAAAGAAAAAGGAATCCAATTGTCCCCTTTGTGCAATCGGACACGATTCCAATGCTAACAAAATCTGGAAACAATCAGAAATGGATGCGGATCATGTAACAGCTTGGAGCAAAGGTGGAGCAACTAATATTAAGAACTGCCAAATGTTATGCAAGACTCATAATCGAGCAAAAGGGAATAAATAGAAATAATAAATTCCGGCCGCTATCTCAGACGGTATGTTTGTAGTTTTGTCACACTTTTTGCTTTAGCTCCTGCACCAAAGACAACTTTTCAATGGTTGTTGCACCCGGATACGTGCATCAGTTCGAAATTTAATTCCAATATACCTTGACAGTTTTCTGGCTCCGATCAGTCTTGTATCGCGACAATACGCCAGTACCCGCAAATAACTTTGTAACCTTGGATAAGTTCGTAGCTCCGATCAAACTTGTTGTAACCGCGGCACGCGTAATACTCAACAAACATGGTGCCTGGCGGTACCTGCAGGGCAGTAAGATGTAGGTCGACACTCATTCTTATAAAAAACCTTCGAAAGAAGGCAAATTCTTAATAAAAGAAAATGGCGAAGAAAAAGACTAAGAATTACCTAGTATCATTTTTAAGATTTTTGTTAGGTCCAAAATTAATCTTCTTCCTTACGTGGGCATTTGCGCGGGCGAAGGGCGGATTAGTTTTATTCAGCGGTCTATTTATTATTATAGGTTTCTTATATATATCATCACCAAATCGTCTTGTTATAGACAAATACGGGGACGTAAACGGAGTTATCAACCAGTTGAGACTATATACTCAAGGTCGTAAATTTCTATATAACCAGGTTGATCTAGCTAATGCAATTATTCATTCCAATGGTTCTTCAGACAGATCTATTGCGTATTTAATGGAAGAGGTTGAAGACCAAATGGAATCTATTGAAAGGTCCATGGGGATTAGCAACGAAATAAGTAGAGCTGATATTCTAAGGCGAGAAGCTGATAGAATTGAAAGAAGGGATACCGAAGAATATATTGAAAGGTTAAGGCAAAAAAGAATTGAGGACTGTAATAGAATTATCCCATACATACAGTCATTAATAAGATTAACTGGCCCATCGTATACTCCATGGATATTACTTGGATGTTTCGTATTTGCAATTACATTTATCGTGGTTCTGATGTATCCCAACCCATTTAGGAAGTTTGTTGTGGACCCGGAAGTTGAACCGTCAAATGCGTTGAAGCACTATCTTGACGAATTTTCTGCAGATGACCTCAAATCCAAAACTATCATTTACCATTTGCATGGTATTCAGGCAAGACTTGCTGAAATGCTTAATAATGAAGGAACTGAAGATGAGACTGTCGGCGTTTCCATCCCTTATTTTAATAACGGCTTTCTGGCACGTGGGCTTATCAAACAACTCTGTAAAGACTATGTCGGTGCATTAAAAGATTATGATGATGTATTTAAGGTCGGAATATCTGAACCCACAGCTTCTTATTACTATTTTAAAGGCACAGCATATTACCATTTGAGTAATTATGAAGCTTCCTTAAATACAATGGACTATTTAATTCACTATTACCAAGCCCAACCATCTGCATACTACTTCAGAGGTTTAACAAAACTAAGATTGAAAGACGAGAATGGCGCTAGGTTAGATTTCGAAATTGCGTGTAAAAGAGGTTATGACCGTGCAGAAATGATTTTAAAACTACTTGATTTACAAGAATTAACTTTAAAATGAGCAAGCAATAGCACTTATAGTGTGCAAATTGTGTGAAAATGCCTTAATATAGATGGAGTCAGATTAACCCTAACACCTTGATATCTAGTTGTTAGGGCAGCTAGATTCAAAATCGCAGCCCTCAGGCATTAAATAATTTACGATACCTAATAGGATACCTAGAGCTCATAAATATTAATAACGAACAGTAATACAGCATAATAAAAACTAGGGTTCGACTCCCTTAATCTCCACGAAGAGTCTTCAGCAATGAGGGCTCTTTT